>JAEUIG010000273.1 GCA_016795125.1 Planctomycetaceae bacterium
GAACTGGAGAAGGACGGCATCTCGGTGGAAGTGATTGACCCCCGCACCGTCACGCCGCTGGACACCGACACGATCCTGAAGTCGGTCGAGAAGACGGGCCGGCTCCTGATCGTCGACGAACCCACCGGCCCATGCGGTTTCGCCGCGGAGATCGCGGCGGCGGTCGTCGACGCCGGCTTCAACGACCTCGACGCACCGATCAAGCGCCTCACCGGCGCGCGTTGCCCGACGCCGTACAGCCCGCCGCTCGAAGCCGCCGTCGTGCCGCAGCCGAAGGACATCGCCGCAGCGGTGCGGGAGCTGATGGAAGAGTAACGCTCAGCCACGCATCGCAGATGCGTCGCTAATCAGAATCGATCAACCATCAACCCTCAACGATCAGCCCCTTTGGATTTCCCTCCCGCAAACGCACACATGGCCGCTCCCATCACAATCCCCCGTCTCGGCTGGTCCATGGAAGAGGGGACGTTCGTCGGCTGGCTGAAGCAGTCGGGGGACAGCGTCGCCGTCGGCGACCCGCTGTTCGAGCTGGAGGGGGAGAAAGCGCTGCAGGAGATTGAGTCGGTCGATGCGGGGACGCTCTACATTTCGCCCGATGCGCCACAGCCGGGCAGCGTGGTGGCGGTGGGCAGCCTGCTCGGATACCTGCTGGCGCCGGGGGAAGCGCCGCCGGCAACTCGGGAGGGCGAGGCTCCCGCCGAGCCGCATGGGGCAGAGGGCGTGGCTTCCTGCCTGCCGCCGCCGGCGGGGCCAAGCGTCCGCCGACTCGCGCGCGAACTGGGGGTCTCGCTCGACCAACTCACGGCGGGTGGATCGATGACGAAGATCACGGCCGATGACGTCGTCGCACGGGCGATGCAACGCGGCACGGCGCATGCTGGGGGCTCGCTGCGCTCGAACCCAGCCACCCATCCCGGGAATTGGGACGCAGTTTGGGAGTCGCCCGCTGCTTCACCGAGAGCGAGGCGCGTCGCGGCCGAACTGGGTGTCGACTGGACGCGGCTGCGCGGCAGCGGACGCGGGGGACGGGTGCGGGAAGCGGATGTCCGCGCCGCTGCGGAGTCCGGCGTGCAGGCGTCCTCGCTGCGGATTCACAGCCCGTTGCCGTCGGAGGCGGAGCGGCTTGCCGGCGCGATTTCCCTGTCTCCGCGACGCAAAGCGATCATTGCACATCTGCGCCGCACACAGACGCTGGCGATCCCGGTCACGCTCACCACCACCGCCGATGCGACGCACCTCGTCGCGTTGCGCGCGCAGTTCAAGTCGCACGGCGGACTGGTGCCGGCCTACACCGACCTGATCGCCTGCCTCGCGGCGCGCGTGCTCAGGCAGCATCCGGCGCTGTGCGTCCGCTGGACACCGGATCACAACGCGCTGGTCCCAGTCGCCGACGACGCCATCGACATCGGCATCGCCGTCGACACGCAGGATGGATTGATCGTCCCGGTCGTCCGTGACGTCGCCCGGGCGTCGCTGCTGGCGGTGGCGGACTCCTCGCGAAAACTGATCGACACGGCGCGAGACGGACGGCTGACGAAGGGCGACATGCAGGGAGCGGTGTTGACGATCTCGAACCTGGGGGCGTATGGAATTGAGGCCTTTACGCCGGTCATCAACGATCCGGAGATCGCCATTCTGGGGCTGGGCGCGATCCGCCGTGAACCCGTCGTGCTATCGGACGACCGCATCGTACCGCAGGACCGCATCACATTAAGCCTGACGTTCGACCACGCGGCCGTGGACGGCGCGCCGGCCGCAGCATTCCTGCGCGACGTCGCCGCCGCAGTCGCCGCGCCGGCCGTGCTGCTGATGGGAACGTGACAGCGGCGCGAGCGCCTGCTGTTCCCTGTGGCGGACTCGCTCCCCGTTCGTCCCGTCTCAGTGGCTTTCCTCCGTGAAGCAGAGGGGGCGACACAAGTGATCGATGGCCGTCGGCAGGCTTCAGAAGTATTCTGAGGCGCCCGGGCCGACGCGGCCGGGATGGCGTTCGCACCCCTGATGGAGAGACACCGATGATTCGCTCGCTTGTTCGCGCCGGCACGCTGGCCGGCCTGTGGCTGGCGCTGACCGCCATCGCCGCCGCCGACGATCTCAAAACGCCGCTGGCCGCAGTTGAACTGAAAGACGGCGACAGCATCGTCTTTCTCGGCGACAGCATCACGCATCAGCATCTGTATACGCAGTATGTCGAAGACTACTTCTACACCCGCTTTCCGAAGCAGCGGCTGACGCTCCACAACGCCGGAGTGGGCGGTGCGCGGGCGTGGGACGCGCTGCAGCGGTTCGATGCGGACGTGGCGGCCTACAAGCCGAAGTACGTGACCATCCTCCTCGGCATGAACGACGGCGCTTACACGCCATTCACGCAGCAGATTTTCGACACCTACCGGAACGACATGACGACGCTGCTGGAGAAGATCCGCGGCATCGGCGCCACGCCGATCCTGATGACGCCCACGATGTTCGACGCCCGCGCCGCCCGCATGCGGGACCCGAATCGCGCGACCGAAGCCACCCTGCTCTACAACTCCGTGCTGACGTACTTCGGGACGTTCCTGCGCGAGACCGCAGTGGAAAACGGCGACGGGTTCGTCGACATGTGGGGTCCGCTGAACAACATCACGCTGCAGGAGCGGAAGAAGGATCCGAAGTTCACGCTGATCCTCGACGCGGTGCACCCGGATGCGCCGGGCCAGGTCGTCATGGCGACGGCGCTGGTCAACGACATCGGTCTCCCGCGTCAGGTGTCGCAGATTCGGATTTCGATCAACGACGGCGTCGCGGATTCGAACGTCAGCGGCGGAGCCATTTCCGATCTCAAGGCCACCGAGAACGGCGTCGAGTTCACCTGGCTGGCGGACAGCCTGCCGTGGGTGTTGCCGGAAGACGCGCAGCTGGGCGTCAAGCTGACGGGTCTCGGACACCGCCTGAGCCGCGAGGCCCTGGAAGTGCATGGCCTGCCGGCCGGTCGCTACGCGCTGTCGATCGACGGGCAGGAAGTCGGCCGATTCAACAGCGGGGGACTGGAACGCCACATCGAGCTGCAGGCGAACAACAAGACGCCGCAGTACGCACAGGCGCTGGAGGTGGCCACGCTCAACAAGCAGCGGAACGACGGGCCGGTCGGCGAGCTGCGCGGGGAATGGTCGAAGTTCCAGCAGTACTCGCACGCGAAGCGGGCCGCCGAAGCGCAGCCGGACAACGCCGACGCGCAGGCCAACTACGCGAAGCTCCAGGCGGTGATCGAAGGGATGGACGCACGCGTCGACGCAGCGAATGCGGCAGCGCGGGCAATCGAGGACCAGATCTTCGCGACGAATCAGCCGCCGGCACGGAAGTACGTGCTGACGCGGGTGAAGTGAGATTGGGATTCAGGCGAAAAAAAAAAAGACAGCCCGGCTGCTGGGAGCATCCGGGCTGTTTTTGTTCGCGACGGCATCGGCGGGCTGACGCCGCGACGCTCGCTGGACGCTTAACTCTGACCGCTCAGCTCTTGGCCAGCTCGGCTTCGACCGCCTTCACCACTTCTTCCGAGTCCGGTTCGACCGGCGGCTTGAAGCGGGCGACCACCTTGCCGTCACGACCGATCAGGAACTTCTCGAAGTTCCAGTTGATCTTGCCGCTGAAACCGGGGTTCGTCGTTTCCGACGTCAGAAACTGATAGAGCGGATGGGCCGTTTCCTCGTTGACGTCGATCTTGGAGAACAGGTCGAACGTCACGCCGTACTTGCTGGTGCAGAACTCGCGGATTTCGGTCGCGGTGCCGGGTTCCTGCTCGCCGAACTGGTTGCAGGGGAAGCCGAGGACGACCAGCCCCTGTTCCTTGTAGGTTTCCTGCAGGTCCTGCAAGGCTTCGTACTGGGGCGTCAAGCCGCACTGGCTGGCGACGTTGACGATCATCACGACCTTGCCCTTGTACTTGGACAGGTCGACATCCTTGCCGTCCAGGCTCTTGACGTGGAAATCCAGCACGGCCGGAGTGTCTCCGTCGTTCTTGTCGTCGGCAGTGACAACCGCTGCGGAGGCCAGGAGCAGCAGTCCGAGGCTGAGGACGCAGGCTTTCATACGCAAGTCTCCAGGTGGGGTACGTAGTCGGCGGGCTGCGCGAGGCAACCCACGAACGTGGTGGGAAAACAATCGATGCGAGCCGCCGAGCGGCGGGGTTAAACCCCGCCGCTCAGGGATTACTCCTGCAGCAGGATGTTGACGCCCTTCTTGTTCGACAGGGCGATGTCGAGCTTTCCGTCGCCGTTGACGTCGCTGACGTTGAACTGCGTGCCGATGCCGGTATCGCGGCCGGCCGTGATCTCATGCCTTTCAAACGTCGGCGGCGAGCCGGCCTGCTTTTTGATCGTGTAGTAGTACATCGTGCACAGGTCGTACTCGCCGGGGTCGTGGCCGTTGTGGGCGAAGAACCGCTTGCCGGTGATGAGTTCCCGCTGGCCGTCGCCGTCGAGGTCGTCGAAGTGCAGGGCGTGGGTCTGCGAGTGCGAGTCGTCGATGACGTGGTAGGTGTACCCATCGCCGGTGTTTTCGAACCACCACACGCCGTACGCGTGCGCGCAGCTCATCATCAGGTCCATGTCGCCGTCGAGATCGAGGTCTTCGGAGTAGATGTCGGCGGCCGTGAGCGGATTATCGTTGGGAGTCGGCGCGAGCTTGTGCGGATGGAACGTCCACAGGCTGACGCCGAGCGATTCCGGCGCCTCCCACCAGCCGTGCGGGATGACGACATCCGAGCGGCCGTCGCCGTTGACATCGGTTGCGCCCAGCCCGTGATAGAAGTGATGCGTGCCGTTCTGACCCGGCTCGCCCGGCTCGCTGATCGGCGTGAACGTCCACTTCTGGAACGCCAGGTCGCCCGTCGGAATTTCCAGGTAGCCCATCTGCGCTTCGGGCTGTGAGCCGCAGATGACTTCGGGGCGGCCGTCGCCGGTCAGGTCGGTGAACAGCGGCGTCTCATTGCAGATGCTGTGCCAGATCAGATGCTCGGTCCAGTGCCGTTCTTCGCCGCGCGGGTTCTCGTACCAATGGAACGGCGCGCCGGGGAAGCCGACGATAATGACGTCCTGCCAGCCGTCGTCGTTGATGTCGAATGTCCAGCTGCAGAACGAGTTGCTGTAGCCCACGCCGGCCCAGTAATCGCCGGGCGGGCGGATTTCGTGCTTGGTCCAATCGGGAGCGGAGTACCAGTAATCGCCGGCGACGATGTCGTTGGCGCCGTCCTTGTTGAAATCGGCGACGCCGACGCCTTCCGAATGGAACCGGGCGTCGAGCTGCACGCGGGAAAACGGGAGGTCATCGGCAAGCGCGGGGCTGGCCGCAAGCAGGGTGACAAGCGCGAAACCGCAGGCGTGGTTCATGGGCGAAGTCCGGGCAATAAAACGGAGGCCGATCCGTTCAGCTTGACGTTGTCGGGGGGGACAATCAACCGAACGGGTCCGCAAGCACAGTCAGGGGGTCCGGGGACGGATACCGGCAATGTGGTTGAAAGCTGATCCTGGGTGGCACGCCCAGAACAACGTGATGGGCGTGGCGAACGTTGCATACGCTCGCCACGCCCTTATCGGAGCGTGCCACACACCCTGCTGGCGCAGCTCCGTACTCAAAAGCTGCCTGACCGCCGTTCACGGCAGGTCGAAACCCAGTTCACGCCAGGCGGCTGGCGGCGGGGCGGTGATGGTGACCGGTTCGTAGCGGACGGGGTGCAGCACGGTCAGGCTGCGGGCGTGCAGGGCGATCGCACCGTCGCGTTCGCCGGAGGATGCGCCGGCGAACGTCGTCCGCGCGCCATATTGCATGTCGCCGACGACATGCGCGCCGCGGCTGGCGAACTGAATCCGAATCTGGTGCATGCGCCCTGTCTGCAGTTCGACCTGGACGAGCGCACGGCCGCGGCGTGTTTCCAGGACTTCGTACGAGAGCTCGGCGCGCCGGGCGCCGGGCGTCGCTTCCGTCGCAATCTCCACCCGCGGCTGGTCCGGAATGCGATAAATCCAGTCGACCAGCGTCCCGGCGCGTTCCTCCGGGGGCCGCTCCAGGCAGGCCCAGTACACTTTGCGGACCTGCCGCTGCGCGAATTGCTCCGC
>JAEUIG010000288.1 GCA_016795125.1 Planctomycetaceae bacterium
CACACGAAGGCCGGGACCAATAGTCAAGGACGCACTGATGCGGATGCAAAACTGGGCGAAGGCACTGATGAGCCTGCTGGGGCCGCTGGTCGTGTGCAGCACGACCTACGCGCAACAGCCTCCGGCGTACGGTCCTCCACCGGGTGGTTACCCCGACCCGTACCTCGCGCAGGCTCCCATGAATCCCGGCGTGTTCCAGCCGCAGTTCGGATCGAACGGCGCGCAGGGCATGCCACCCTCGGCGCTGCCGTATCCCGCGATCAGCCCGCACCTCGGGCCGAACGTGCTGCAGAGCCAGACCTTCCAGCAGGATGGGTCGTGGGTCAATCGCATTATCAACAACGACCGCGACTGGTACTTCACCACGGAGTATCTGCACACGGACTTTGAAGGGCCGGGCGGAAACCGCATCGGCTCGCGAACCGCCTACACCGACCGGATCTCGCACGACTTCCCGATTCCCGACAACTGGCAGATCGGCGGCGTGCCGACCGTCCCGGAGGTCGCCATCCTGCCGCGCGGCCCTGGCGCGTTTCCCTGGGTGCTGCAGCAGTCCGACACCGATGGCTGGCCGGGCTTCGTGACGACGGGGGCGCCGCAGGCGATCTACCCGATCCGCTCCACCGACATCCTCGACGACGTCATCTCGTCCAACGGCGTGCGATTGCGCGGCGGATACTTCGACGGTGACGGCACCGGCATGCAGCTGGAATTCTGGTGGGCCTTCGGCGCCCACGACGCCGTGCAGTACGGCTCGGACAACATCGACGGCATCCCCATCACCCAGGAACTGATTACCGGCGTCAGTGACCCCCAGTACGGGGAATGGCCCAACGAAGAGCTCGCCGGCGACTTCGGCCAGTGGGGCGGCTTCCTGATGAACGCCAAGATCGGCGCCCTGCCGCTCGAGGACAGCTCCGGCATCTACGACGGGTTCTTCCCGCCCGGGAACGGCATCACCGGTTCGACGCAGAAGTATGACATCCTGTTCCGGGTGGACACCAACCTGAATGTCGGCGGCGGCAACCTGAACTTCTACCTGGGTGAGCTGTATCGCCGGCCGCACGTCAGCATCAAGTCCTACACCGGCATCAAGTACATGTTCGTCGATGAGCGGTTCGGATTCCGCGGCATCGACAGCGGAATGAATTACGCCGTCGATGAATTGACCGGCAACCCGGAAGATGGCGAGTTCATCGGCCCGTTCTACCCGCTGTTCGAGTCAATCCTCAATGCGACGGTCACCAGCCACCTGGCCGGTCCGGAATTCGGGTTACGCGGCGACCTCGGCAAGGGCGGCGCGTTCGCAGTGTGGTGGCAAGGCTCGCTGGGCCTCCTGGCCAACCACGAGACGGCCCGCGTCCAGGGCAACAACATCGGCAACGCCTACATCTTCCACAGCAACTTCGGCGATCCATCGACCATCGGCGACGAGTCCGGCGCCGGCCTGGGCAACCCGGCCTACGACATGTTCGCCAACGACACCACGTTCGACAGCAAGGAGCAGCACACGCACGTCTCTCCCACCTTGAACCTCGGCGTCAACGCCGAGATCGGCATCCTGGACGCCATCCCCGGCATCCGCCGCATCAGCCTGTTCGACGATGCCAAGCTGAACGTCGGCTACAACATGCAGTTCGTCGGAATGATGGCCCGTGCGGCGGACTCGATCCGCTGGCGAGGCTTCCCGGACTTCCCGTCGGCCCAGATCGACTACGAAACCTGGGGGATGCACCAGCTCAGCATCGGTCTGCACTTCGAGCGATAAGAGGGACCGGACGGATGGCGACCTCGAATCGGGAGCGTCGCCCCGCCGGCCAGTCGCACTCTCTGCAGAAGTCGGACGGCGCAGCGAATCTCAAACGATCCGCATCAACCCGCAGCGCGCGAGTGGACCGAGGACCTCCACTTGATCGCGCTGCGGGTCTTTCTCGTGTCCGCCGCAACCACCCTTCAACTTACGGGATGGCACGCCCTGAGCAACGCGAAGGGCGTGGCGAGCATCGCCAACTTCTCCGAACACCTGGCCGTCCGCTGGTGTTCCGTCATTCGCGGCGCGAGAATCGTCTGAGCAGAGTCTGCGGTTGTTAAGACGCCTGATTGAGCGTCACGGCTGGGAATTCCGATTGGGTGCCACTGGCTCCGCCTGTGCATTCCAGGCTGGACACTGAAACTGGTTCGCACTGGCAAAGCCAGCGGCACCCGAAGATCAAGGCGAGACGCTGTACCAGTGCGTCGATCCCGCGAGATCGATTCATGACGCCCGAAATTCCGGACGCCCGTCTGAAGGAAGTCACGCGGTGGCTGCGGCGGCAGATCTCTCTGGACGATGCCTGTGCACGACTGACGTTCGACGATCAGAACGTGGTGCACCGCAAGTGGTATTGGACGCTGTTCGAATGGACGCTCCTCGTCTGCACGGGAATTGCCCTGGTGTGCCTGTACCGGAGGATTCGGGACGGGCGGGTGCGTGCGTCGGAGGAGTACCTCCGAGAGTGGATCGAGTCCGGCGGCTACTCGGCCGATGCCCTGTGGGAGTATGACACGGGCGGAGACTCCTGGGAGAACCTGTGCGGCGAATGCGGCTATGCCATCGTCAGGGACGGGAAAGTGATCGACTTCTGGATGTACGAGATGAATTGACCGCCGGGAGCGCGCACTTCGTAAGCAGGGCGCGTCGCGTGATCGGGTGACGATTGCCCTCACCCCCGGCCCCTCTCCCGAGGGGAGAGGGGAGATAGAACTGGCGGGCGCACACGGACTGCTACGGCGTCTGCGGGGGCGGATCGTTGCGGGGTTCGCGCTGTGGCGGCGGGCCTTGACCCGGGCGGAAGGACGGGCGTTGACCGTCCAGCGGGGGCGGAAACGGCCGGCCGTCGGGGCCGCGCCCGTCCTCCGGATGCGGCGGATGCGGATGATCCCCCTCACGGTCCTGGCCTTCGCCCGGACGATGATCTTGAGGACGCCGGCCCGGGCCGTAATCGCCATCCTGCCGCCGGCCTCGGTTCAACCAGCGTCCGCCAAAGTTAAACGGTTCCCGCGGGATCATCGCCCACACATCGTCGATGTCCAGGGCGATCTCTTCCCGCGTATAGATGCGCTCCAGGTCGCTGCGGAAATCGGCCGGCTCGCGTTCCAGCATCCGTTCCAGCTCGTCGTGCTTGTCGGCTGGCCAGTTGGCGACGATCTCCTCGAGATCGGACGTTGTCGGCGGCCGCACATTGCGGGCCGTTTCGAACTCCTGCAGGACGTTGCCGATGATCATGGCCATGGTCATGAACCGCTTCACCTCGATCGGCGACTCGGCGTACGACGGCGGCATCTCCAGCTGCGGCAACGCCTTCAGCAAGTCGTCCGGGTCGGCCCGCTCCATCATCTTGAACAGGTTTTCCTGTCGGCCCCTCAGAATGCCGAACACCGCGAAGTAGCGGTTGACTCCGACCTTGTCGTTCCCTTCGTCATCCACGAGCCGCGCCCGCTCCTGCTCGGTGAGCAGCGGGAGTCGATTTTCGACGGCCGACATGAGCGTCGCCAGGTCTTCGGCCGAGAGGTCCGGCACTCCGTTGTTCAGCCACCAGCGGCTCAAGCGGCCGCGCGACCGGCTGAAATCTTCGTTCCGCCGATCGACGATCTTCTGCATCTCGGCGACGCGTTCGCGCGGATCGGTCGTCACGCGCAACTGCTGCCGGTCGTAGGACTGGTTCGACGCCAGCCATTCACAATAGTCCTGCATCGCCTGCTCGACGCGTCCGCCGCTTTCTTCCACATCGGACTCAAGGAACGAGTGCAGGTCGCGGTACTTCTGGCGTTCGCCCTCGGTCAGGGCCAGGTATTCGCGCGTATTGCGATCCAGCCGGTCCCGATCCGCCTGCGACATTCCGGCGACGGACGTTTCCACGCGGCTCCAGTTCGCCGGCGCGGCGCGGAGCAGCAGCGGCGGCAAGGCCAGCGCCACCGCGGCGCCGCCGAGGATCAGCAGCGGGCGGCTAGCGGCGGGCAGGGACATGCGTCTGGTCCTTGATCTGCTGCATCAATTCCGGATTGCGATTGAGTTCCTGCAGGAATTCGGAGCTGCCGACTTCCTGGTACCTGTCGAGATTGCGGACGACCTCGAAATCGCGGGCGAGCATGTCGGCGTCGTTCGGATACAGGGTCTGTGCCGCCACATAACCGACGGCCGACGCCGCCATCAGCATCAGTCCCCACAACAGCGGCAGGCGGCTCTTTTGCGCCGTGCGATACCAGAGCGTCTGCGAGATGTCCGGCCGGGTCGTCTCGAGGCGGACGGTGGCGATCGTCCTGTCGGTGAACGCCGTCGTGACCTGGTAGCGCGGCAGCTGGTCGAGGAGGTCGTACGTGCGCGCCAGGACCTCGACGTCATTGCGGGCGACAGAGCTGCGCGACAGGACCGTTTCGATCTCGGCGGTCTCGGTTTCGTCGAGTTCGCCGTCGAGATACGCGGTCAGGTTCGCGCGTTGTCCGGACGACATGCGACTGAAGGTGTCCATCACCGTTGCTTCAATCTGGGATGGGCCGGGCCGCCCGCGCGACCGGACCGGGCAGGATTACCTGACGTATGCCTCCAGCCGCGCCCGCAGGGACTCACGCGCCCGCGAGAGCAGCGACTTGACCGCTTGCGGCGTCATCTCCATCGATTCGCCGATGTCCACGTAACTCATGCCTTCAAATTTGTGCAGCAGCAGCGCCATCTGTTGCCGCTCGCTCAGGGATTCCAGCGCTTCGCGCACGTGTTCCTGAAGTTCGTGCCGGTCGAGGAGCCGTGTCGGCATCAGCGCCGACTTGTCGGCCAGCAGCTGTTCGGCCGGGCGCGCGCCGAGGGGACCGGATTCCTGCGTCTTGAGCTGC
>JAEUIG010000335.1 GCA_016795125.1 Planctomycetaceae bacterium
ACGAGATAGAAGGGAATGCGGTCCCACAATAGATACGGAATGGGGATCGCCTTGGCCCGGCCTTCGAGCGCGACATATCCCAGGTTGAGCCAGAATGACCCGTGCTGGGCTGTCGCACGGTGAACTTCATCAATCCACTTCACGCACCAGTCAAGGTAGTCACTGATCTCAGATACGGCTTCGTACTCCTTTCCGATGTTGTACGGTGGCGACGTGACGGTCAGCCCAACGGACTGCCGCTCCAGCTTCGACAGGTAGTTCAGGCAATCGCCGTGGTAAATGAGAAAGCCTTCGCCGCGGTGCGCAGGCGTGCCAAGTCGCGATTCAATCTCGTCAAGCTGTCGCGAATCCATTGTTCCCGCCGCTGCGTCTTGGATGTCGAATCACGGATGATGACTATAAGTACCAACGTCTTCGTCGTCAAGCAGTCGCTTGTGCATTGACCGGCGTCAGCCTCGCCATGTCAATCCAGCATAGTACAATCAGTGCGATTGACCCACGGAGTTCCCCGCACGGATGGCCGCCACCCCCGCATTGGACGCAATTCTCGAGCGTCTCAATCCCGAGCAGCGCGCGGCGGCCGTGCATGGCCAGTCGCCGCTGCTGATCGTCGCCGGCGCGGGGACAGGCAAGACCACCACGCTGGCTCACCGCGTCGCCTGCCTCATCGACCGCGGAATACCTCCGGAACGAATTCTGCTGCTGACGTTCACGCGCCGCGCAGCGGCCGAAATGCTCCGCCGGGTCGACGGCATTCTGCGGGAACTGTCCGGAGCGGCGACATCCTCCGTCACGGCCAGCCGCCGCGTCTGGGGCGGCACGTTTCACGCCATCGGCACCCGTCTGTTGCGGCAGCACGGGAAGCTGCTGGGACTTCCGCCGGAGTTCACCGTCCTCGACCGCAGTGACTCGGAGGACCTGATCCACGTCCTCCGGGATGAATTGAAGCTGGCTGCCTCCGGCACGCGGTTCCCGCTTAAGGGAACCTGTCTGAGCATCTACAGCCGCTCCGTGAACGCGCAACAGCCGCTCACGCGCGTGCTGGACGAATCGTTCCCCTGGTGCGCCGAGCACCAGCCGGCGCTGAAGCAGCTGTTCAACGCCTACGTCGACCGCAAGGAACAACTTGGCATCCTCGATTACGACGACCTGCTGCTGTTCTGGCGGGAACTGGCAGTGCACGCACGCGCGGCGGAAGCACTCCGCGCCCAGTTCGACTGCGTATTGGTCGACGAGTACCAGGACACGAACGTCGTGCAGGCCGCGATCCTCAAGGGCATCGTTCCGGACGGCGTGGGGCTGACGGTCGTCGGCGACGACGCCCAGTCAATTTACTCCTTCCGCGCGGCGACCGTGCGCAACATCCTCGATTTTCCGCAACATTATCCCGGCTCGACGGTGCTCACGCTGCAGCAGAACTACCGCAGCACGATGCCGATCCTCCAGGCGACAAACGCCGTCATCGCCGCTGCCGCCGAACGGCATTGCAAGGACCTCTGGTCGAGCCGGACGGACGGAGATTCGCCGTCGCTCGTTCTGTGCATGGATGAAGACGAACAGACCGACTACCTCATCGACCGCATCCTGGAGCACCGCGAGAACGGCGTGCCGCTGAAGCAGCAGGCCGTTCTGTTTCGTGCATCGCATCACAGCATGGCGCTGGAAGTCGAGCTGGCGCGGCGGAACGTTCCATTTCACAAGTACGGCGGTCTCAAGTTTGTCGAAACGGCGCACGTCAAGGACCTGCTGGGGTTCCTGCGCCTGGCCGAGAACCCGCGCGACGTCGTTTCCGGGCAGCGCGTCCTCGTGCTGCTGCCGGGAATCGGCCAGGTCCGCGCACGCAGCCTGCTCACGACGCTGGCCGAACATCGCGGCGATTTCGGCGTGTGGAACGATGTGAAACCGCCAAAGGCCGCCGGCGCTTCGTGGAAGGAATTTGTCTCGCTAATGACCGGCCTGCGCAACGTCCGCCGCACCAAGCTGACCGACCAGGTGCACCGCGTCCGCAGCTTCTATGCGCCGCTGGTCGAGCAACACTACGACAACGTCCGCGCGCGACTCAAGGACCTCGAACAGCTGGAACTCGTCAGCGGCAGGTTCTCCGATCGCATGCAGTTCATCACCGAGATGACGCTTGATCCGCCGTCCTCGACACAGGACCTGGCCGGCGATCCGCTGCTGGACGAAGACTATCTCATCCTCAGCACGATCCACTCCGCGAAAGGGCTGGAATGGAACAGCGTGTATGTCATTCACGCGGCCGACGGCAACATTCCGTCCGACATGGCGACCGGCAACCCGGATGAAATTGAGGAAGAACGGCGGCTGCTGTACGTCGCACTGACGCGCGCCAAGGACCGGCTGTACGTCACGATGCCGCAACGGTACTACTTCCAGGGCCGGTTCCGCGGCGACGCGCACGGTTACGCGCAGCCGTCACGGTTTCTCACGCGGGATGCGCTGCAGCACTTCCGGACGGAAGTGGCGTTCTTCGAGCGGCCGGACGAAGTCGATTCGACGTCGGCCCCGCATTTCACCACTGGCGACGTTCGTTCGCGGATCAAGTCCACGTGGGAGTAAGGACGGCAGCGTGTTCGCTTGCCGACCGCACTTTGCCGGGCAATCGGAGTTTCACGGATGCCGGTCGCTGTTTTGCCCGCTACCCTTGGCGATGGTCGAACGCGGCACAATGTCGTGAGGTCGTTTCAGAACCACCGAGTCAACGGGATGGCCGGGGTTGGAGCAACGCGAAACCCCGGTCGTCGCGCACCGGGGCTTCCCTTCGGTCCAGCCCCGGCCACCCCAGATCCAGTTCTGAATCACCTTTCATGTCCAACTCAGCAGCTGCCGTCGAAACCTTCCCCGAGCCGGTCGCGCCGCAACACGACGCGGACCGCGTTCGACAGCAGCGCGCCCGCGAACTGATGCGGGTCGCCTGGATTGGCATCGCGCTGCGGACCGGCGTGATTGCGATGGAACTGGTCGGCGGCGTCCTCCTGGGATACTCGGCCCTGCTGGTCGACGCGTTCTCCAGTGCCTTTGATGTCGTCGCCAGCCTCGCCATTGTTGCGGCGATCCATCTGGCGGCGCGGCCGCCGGACGATGAGCATCCGTTCGGTCATGGTCGCTTCGAGCCGCTGGCCGGAATGCAGCTGGGACTGCTGGTCTGCGTCGCCGGGGTCTGGGTCTTCATTCAGCAACTCAGGGGGGCGGTCGCGGGTCCACCGGCGGCCGACATCCGGCCGTGGGCGTGGTGCCTGCCAGCCGGCGCCGCCGCAGTCCTGGAAATCAGCGCCCGCATCGTGCGCCGCATCGGCCGGCGCGAGGAGAGCACGGCGATGATCGCCGAAGCGTACCACTATCGCATTGATGCGGGCACGAGCGTCATCGCGGCCGTCGGACTGTTCACGGCCAGTGTGTTGCCGGGACAGGGCCAGCGGGTCGATCACATCAGTGCGGCCGTGCTGGCGATCGCTATGGTGGGACTCGGGACGATTGCCGTGATCCAGAACTTTCACCAGGTGCTGGACCGCGCGCCGGACGACGATCACTTCCAGCGGGTCCGCACATCGGCCCTGCGCGTCGCGGGAGTGCTGGGAGTCGAGAAGGTGCGCATTCAGCATGCGGGTCCCGACGCGCACGTCGACATCGACATCGAAGTTGATCCGGCGATGAACGTGGCGGATGCACACGTCATCACGCAGCACGTGCGGGCGCAGATCCAGTCAGACTGGCCGGCCGTGAGAGAAGTCGTCGTGCACGTCGAGCCGTATTTCGCCGGCGACCATTGACGAAACGACACGCCTCTTTGAGGGTGCCATTGGCTTTGCCAGTGTGATGCTCGCGCGGAGTCCCGCTGCGCACTGGCGGAGCCAGTGGCACCCGAATGGGCGCTTCGCGGACGCGCAGCGCCGAAGTGGATCCGCCAGCGCAGCAAAAAAGCCGAGCCGGGCGGTGGGTTCGGTTAGAACGAGCTGAACGGCGACGACGAGTCGCGTCCGCTCAAGATGGAACTCCACGTTCCGGCTGCGGCTCTACTTTCAATTTATGTCTGCACTCACTGGAAGTCCAGAAGATTCCGTCGGAATCGGAATTCTCCCGAGGCGGCCGACGCGCCTCACGATTCGGCACAGAACGGCGGGGTCGGGCGGCGATGAATCACCGGGCCCGATCGTATCTGCAGCGCCGCAATCCGCTCCTGCAACGCCGCCACGTTGCGCATCGAATCGTGAGCTTCGACCCGCAGGCGCGCGGTGTGGCTTGTTCCGGGCGCGAGACGAATCACCCGTCCCTGCTGACGTTCATACGCCCGCGGATTCGGGTAATTCGTGCCGGGTTCCAGGCCCGTTACGTAGCCATCGGCCAGCGACTGCGTGCACTTCCACACGGAAAAGCACGGCAACTGGTCGCGGTCGAAGTGCAGGCTCACTCCCTTGTCGCCGTCAGCCGTCCGCAGCAGCGCCAGCGTTTCGTTTTGCGCGTCGGGGATCAGGTCGAAGAAGTACACCTGTTCTTCATACCCGGATGTCGGTCCCAGGTATTTGTGGAAGTTGTCGATGTCTTCCGCCGCACGCGCATTGCGCGGGACGATGGTTCGCGCCGGGCAATGCACCGTCGCCCCCGCTTCCGGGAACGGCGGGCCGAAGTTGGCGTGATACAGCAGCTCCAGTTCAGCGTGACTGCCGCCGAGATTGGTGATCTCATCCACCAGCAGGAAGCTGTTTGAGCCGGCGCGAGTGCTGATCGTGGACGTCATCCTTAGCCGCGGACCGAAAAACGTCGCTTCTTCGACGTGCCCGGTCACCGCCAGCGTCCCGGGACCGTCGGGATCGACGTTCACCGTAACGGCATGCGCCGGGATGTTGGCGACGCGGCCGTGCAGCGTGAGCTGCGCTTCCACGCCGTTCCTTGCACCCTCATCGGTTCCTGGCGGTCCATTGAACGCCAGCCCGCAGCGGCAGATGAGTTCGTTGAATCCGTCGAGCCAGCCCAGCCCGTTGCGAGCCGCCAGATTGACGTGCTGCGGATGCACCGGGCGGGTGACCGGCGAGTCCCACCCCAGTCGCAAGTCCCTGTACTGTGCCCGCCACACACCCATGCCGCGCGTCGGCAGCACGGAGATCGTCATCGGGCCATTGCACAGATCGATGACTTCGACCCCCTCGGAGACTCCTCCCTGCAGCGTGCGCGACGCGATGGACCATTGATCCGAGCCGGCCAGCAGCAGGCCTGTCGTGGGATGATCGGCCAGCACCGTGCCGCGGGCGGAAAGCTGTTCGTCGGCGTTGTAGAGCGATTTCGAGAACACGATTGAGGGGTCGAGTCGTTAAGGCGCGGGGGTTAGCGACGCATCGCCGATGCGTCGAGGTTGTGTCCGGTCTCCCGACCGCGACACACGCACGCGCGAGTCTACCCCGCCGGATAGACCGATTCCAGCGGCTGTAACGCCGGCTCCCGGCCGATCATCGCAGCAAACCGTCGTCCGACTGTGCCCCGCACATCGCTCCGGCCAACAAACCCGCTACACTGTTCGGCAAGGCCGCCTCGTGCGACTTGCTGTCCACCGACTATCGTCCATTGACCTCCACTCGACTCTCAACTCCATGGGCCTCGATTCCCATCCTCCGTACTCGGCCGCCTGGTACGCCTCGATGCAGGCCCTCCTGGGCGACGCCGCCTGCCGCACGCTCGGCATTTATGCCATGCCCGAAGGCTTCCTGCTGTCGATCGTGATGCCCGTGTACAACGAGCGCGATTCGCTGCACCTCATCCTGGATCGCGTCCGCGCGGTCCCGCTGCGGAAAGAAATCGTCCTCGTCGACGACTGCAGCAAGGATGGCACCCGCGACCTGCTCAAGGAACTCGAAACCCGCGACTGGAACGATCCGCTGACGACCGTCAGCATCCACTACCACGACGTCAACCAGGGGAAAGGCGCGGCCGTCCGCACGGGCCTCAACAAGGCCAGCGGCGATGTGATGATCGTCCAGGACGCCGACCTCGAATACGACCCGGCCGAGATCCCGCGCCTCCTGCAGCCGATCGTCGAAGGCCGTGCCGACGTCGTCTACGGCAGCC
>JAEUIG010000336.1 GCA_016795125.1 Planctomycetaceae bacterium
CGGCCTGCGGCCGGTGATCGAACTGCAGTCGGCGCCCGGTCCCGGTCAGCCGGACTCGGCCCAGATGTTCCAGATCGTCGGGGGATTGTTGCGATTGCAGAACGTCGAACTGCATGTGACCGTGCGGTCCGCCCGTTGCGCGCTGTTCTCGCTGTCGCAGTCCGCCGAACTGAAGCTGGAAGGAGTCTCGATCGTCGTGTCCAACCCGGACGGTCGCCAGGCGGCCGTCGCCGAGTTCCTCGCTGCCGGGACCGATATGCAGGCCATGATGCCCGACAGCATGCGCCGCGAGCAGGTCGCACTGGACTGGAGCGATTGCCTGATCCGCGGCGAATGTGACCTGCTGCTGCTGGAATCGCTGGAACCTGCGACCGTGCGGCTGGAGAACGTGGCCGCCGCCGTACGCGGCGCGTTCGCGCGGGTTCGCGGCAACATCGTGCCGGAAGGCCGAATCAGCGACGATCGCAAGCTCTCCCTCCAGCTGCGACACCTCACCGCGCTGCTGGATGACGGCCTGATTCGGGTCGACACCGGTTTCGAGTTCAACCGGGAATTCGTCCCGATCGTCGTCGAGTGCGACGACAGCGCCATCGTCGTCCGGCCCAAGGAGCCGCTCGTCGAAATGATCGGCAACCAGGAAATCAGCGTGTTGCAGCAGCGTTTGCGGATGCGCAGCAGCTGGAGCGTGTTTGATGTCTCCGGTCCCGTCTGGGAGATCACGCAGCCGCTGGAAGGCAAACGCGAAGTGCTGGACTTCTCCGCGCTCAACATGGGCAATCTGATCGAGAACGACCTGCTGGAACAGCCGGTGCATTGGGACGAAATTCGCTTCCCACTGCTGACGGAAGCCGACTTCCGGCTGCGGACAGCCGCGGGTCAGTCGAACCGGAATTCATCGACCGGCGTGCAGTTCGGCGACCGATTTCCTCCGGCGGATCCGCTCGCGGCGTCGGCCCCGCGCGATCTGGATCTCCCGTGACGAGCGGCCTCCATTGTGGTCAGCCTCGCAGCACGGTGACCGCAACTGACCTTGGACGGCTCCCGGGGCGTAACTAGACTCCCGCCCCCTCCTCGTTCTCAAATCTCGTCACTCACAACAGCAGAGTCGCAGCGAAGCCGCAGCGGCTGTCCGGCGAACGGTGTCGCACATCGCGCCCCGGACGCCCGCGCACCGGTCACAGACTTCGCCGCGGGAAGGAGCCCAGGATGGAATCCATTGCTTTTCGGGCGATTCTGGCCGTTTCGCTGTGCGTGTTCAGCGGCTGCTCAATCATGCCGCGGTCCCTGACGCCCAGCCAATTGTGGAAAATGAATCGACAGCCGGCCTGGGACGAAGGGTCGTTTTCGGTACCCGATCCGGCCGATCCGCGACTGGCTGAGGACAGCGGCGCGTTCCCCGGTGAGGTTGTTCAGCCTCCGGCGGCCGGACTGTGAACGGCTGCAAGAACGGCAGAATCTGCCGTTGAGTGCGGGCGGACGACTCCCATCAGTGTGGGCGCAATAAAAAACGCCCCGCGGTGCGGGGCGTTGGTTCCGAATTGGACAGTGGAGGCGAAGGGAGTCGAACCCTCGACCTCAGCATTGCGAACGCTGCGCTCTCCCAACTGAGCTACGCCCCCTGCTTCGGTTCGACGGATTCTAGGCAATCGACCCGCATGTGAGAAGCGAGTTTTCCGGCATACTCGGGGACAGTTGGTGCGGCCGCGTCATTCGGCGGCGGGCTGCGATGTCGCCTCGGCCGCCAGACGCTGCTTCGCCACTTCTCGGGAAACGCCTTGTTGGCGGGCGTAATCGTCAATCGATTCGGAACTCACGGCGACGCCCGGAGCCACCTGCACGAACTGCCTCGATTCGCAACCGGGGACCAGGCAGGCCGAGAGCAGGCACAAAATGAGGCGCGGCATTTTCCGATTCCTCAAGTCGACGGAACAGCATGGCCGTTCGGCCAGGTGCGAAATGTTGGTCCCGATTGCAGAACTCGTCAAGGCGAGTCTGCAGGAAGCATCAGCGCGCCGACACGGTGACTGGCGCGTCGCCGGCCTTCCGGGTTCTCATCCGCACAGTCCGCGACGCATCGCATCGCTGGACGCCGCCCGCGCCGCGCCGTACGCTCGACCCTCATGACCGCCGCGCTCAATCCTCGTCACGCCGTGTACGCCGGAAGCTTCGATCCGGTCACCCTGGGCCACGTCGACATCGTGCGCCGCGGCGCACGGATTTTTGAACAGGTGACGATCGGCATCGGCATCAATCCCGAGAAGACGCCGTTGTTCAGCCCGGAAGAACGCGTCGCCTTGATGCAGGAAGTGTTCCGCGAGTTGCCGAATGTCTCGGTCGCCAGCTTCGAGGGGCTGACCGTCGACTTCGTCCGCAAATGCTCAGCCTCGGTCATGCTCCGCGGCATCCGGACCGTGACCGATCTGGACGCCGAATTCTCCATGGCGCGTGCGAACTCGACGCTCGCGCCGCAGATCGAAACGGTGTTCCTGATGGCGGGTGAACACTTCTCGCATATTTCCAGCACGCTGATCCGACAGATCGCGTTGCTGGGACAGGGAACCGCCGCCGACAAGCTTCGACAGTTCGTCCCCGTTCCCGTCATCGCGCCGCTGCTTGCCAAGTACCATGCCCGGCAGCAGCAGCGCGGCTGATGCGCGCTGAGCAGAAATCGACAGCGACCGCGCGTCGCCTACGCCGCCGGCGCGTCGGCAAAGATTCGCTGCCGCAGGCGCAGCTTGAGATAGCGTTCTCCCCGCGCATCGTAGAAGTACAGCATGTTCTGATCGGCGGCCCAGATGGCGCCGAGCCGCACGCTGCGCGGCCCTCGCAGGCAGAACTGCAGGCCGCATTGACGGCCTCCCTTCACGAGCGACATTTCCTTCATCTGAAACTGTTCGGGAACCAGGTTCTCCTTGTCGCAGAGCGCCGCGTGGATGAAATTCCTCAGATCGCCCAAGGATTGAATTGCTTCGAGCCGGTCGTTCATGGATGTGTGCGTCCTGGAGAGCGGTCGGACACTCAGTCTTCTCTAACCCGTACGGTTTATCGGCCCGCCCCGATCGGCAGACCCTCCTTCTCTTCGCGCTGCGGCGCATCCCGCACGACGAATCTCGCCCGTCAAAACCGGGCAACGTGAAACTTCCGCGAATCGCTGCAGACCGTTGTTCGCGCCCGGGAAACTCCGTCTCGCCGATCCGGCGCATTCCCCACAACGCAAGCGATGAGATCGACCGCGCGCTCAGTGAGGTTCGGCCGAAATCCCGCTGTCGCGCAGCGCGGCCAGATACTCCTCCGGCGTATTGAGATTGCGGAGAGAATCGAGCGCGCCGTCCACGACGCGCAGGTCGTCGAGGCCCATCCGAACCGTCTGCACCGACTCGATCAGAAACAGTGGACGCGCTTGTCCGGATGCGACGAGCGCCGCGATCTGCAGATGCAGCGACGTCCGGTAGACGCCGGCCAGCGGATGATAGAACGTGCCGTCGTGGGGCACGGCGGCGTCGTTTTTGCCGAGGGCGTCGAGCATGTGCCTCACGAACTCGACTCGCAGCAGCGGCGCGTCGCACGCTGATACGAACGCGGCGTCGGCCTCCGCGGCGAGCGCCCGCAGTCCCAGGCCCATTCCCGCCAGCGGACCGGCGTATTCCTGCTCGTCCCGCACAATCCGCACGCTCGATGGAAGCGGCGGCAGTTCCTGCCCACCCGCCGCGACAACCACGATCGGATCGACCGCGGCGCTCATGATCCTTACAACCCGCTGCAGCAGCGTTTCCGGCCCAAACGGCAACAGCGCCTTCGGCCGCCCCATCCGGCTGCTGCGTCCCCCGCACAACACCACTCCGCCGAATTTCATCTCACGTGCCACTCACGTTCACGGGGAGATTTCAGCCGCTTTGCAATGTACCGGATCACTCCCCACAATCCAGTTTGCGGTCCGATTGGAACGCAGATTGCGCAGCGGGTCCGGGTACCACCCGGATCTACGCCGGAAAGGGTGAAGTTCAGCCGCCGGCCAGGCGCCACGCAGCGTCGTGCAACAATCGCGTTCCATTCGTACGTATTGATCCGGAGCACGGCCGATGCAGTTTTCCATTCGGATGGCGATCGTCGCCGTCGCGACTTTCTCGTTGAACGCCTCATGTGGGTTGACCGCGCTTGCCGATGACGCCATTCCCGTGGGCGGCAGCAAGCAGGTGTTCATCGACCGGCGGTTCGTCGCCGCCGGCGAGGGAGTGGAGCTCGTCGCCAATCCCGCCGACAAGCTCGGCCTTGTGACCAACGAACAGGGGGCGCCGCTGACCGGGTTCATCAGCCGGATCGACGGCGACGGCAATCGCGTGCGGATGCACCTCGGACACGAATCCATCGCCGTCCTCGAGAGCGACGACGGCCTTCGTTTCCGGAACACGGGAACGGCCTATCACGCCGGCGGCTTTACCACGCTCCTCGACGACCCGCGCGACCCGCCGCGCCGCTACAAGCTGTTCGGACTGAGACTGAGCCAGCCGTTCAACCCCGAAACCGACGGCGTGTACGCTCAGTACTCCGCCGATGGCGTCCACTTCACCGACGCCGGACGCGTCTTCCCGTACTTCACCGACAATCCCACGCTGGTGAACTGGGACGAACGCATCGGCAAGTACGTCATCTATACACGGGCCTTCGATTACAGCTCGGAGAACCAGCGCCGCATCGCCCGCATCGAGACGGACGACCCGCTGAAACCCTGGCCGTATACGACGTCCGACAACCAGCGGCTGTTTCCAGGTCTTGAGAACATTCCTGTCGTGCTCTCGGCGGACGACGAACAGGACCCGCACTCGGACATTTACTACAACGCGCAGACGATGTACCCGGAGGCGCAGGACGCCTACCTGATGTTCCTCGCCCCCTTCCGTCACTTCTCGCCGGAACGGCAGCCGTTCGTCAAGCCGCGCGTCCCCGGCCAGTGGGAGGACTTCGGGTTCCTCGAGGTTCAGCTCGCCGTCAGTCGTGACGGCATTCGCTGGCAGCGGCCGACGCGCGAACCGTACTTCTCCACCGGCCTCGCCGACGAATGGGACCGCTGGTATGCGGTCATGGCGCCGGGATACGCGCGACGCGGGAACTATCTCTACCAATACTACAATTCGTCGGGCCGCCTGCACGATTCGGCATTTCTCCGCGAAGAGTACGAAGACTCGGCGCCGCAGACCGGAGGCATTGGCGTCGTCCGCCAGCGGCTCGACGGTTTCGTCTCCCTCGATGCCGATCACCACGGCGGCTGGTTCGAAACGCCGCTGCTGACGTTCACCGGATCGAAGCTGCGTTTGAACATCAACACCGGCGGCATGGGCACGGCCTTTGTCGAGATTCGCGACACAGACGGCCGGCCGATCCCGGGTTACTCGCTGGCCGACTGCGAGGAAATCGGCGGCAACTTCATCGATCAGGCCGTTCACTGGCGCGGCAGTCCCGACGTCTCCGCGCTCGCCGGCCAACCGGTCCGGTTGCACGTGCGCCTCAAACGCGCCAAGCTGTTTGCATTCCAGTTTACGTCCGAGTGATCGCGCTGCTGTTCTGCTACGGACATTCCCGCTGCTGACTTTGTGAGTTTGAAACGATGACACATCCCTGGCATGACGTGACCCCGGGCGAAAAGCTGCCGTTGGAGTTCACTGCGGTGATCGAGATCCCGATGGGGTCCAACGTCAAGTACGAGCTCGACAAGCCCACCGGCCTGCTCAAGCTCGACCGCATCCTGTATTCCGCCGTGTATTACCCGGTGAACTACGGCTTCATCCCGCAGACGTTCGCAGAAGACGACGACCCGCTCGATGTCCTCGTGATGTGCGAGGAGCCGGTCGCGCCGCTCACGCTGGTCAAGGCCCGCTCCATCGGCCTGATGACCATGGTCGACTCCGGCAAGCGCGATCACAAGATCGTCGCCGTGGCGCTCAACGATCCGGAGGTCAATCACTACCAGGAAGTCAGCGAGCTGCCGCCGCACCGGCTGACGATGATCCGCCGCTTCTTCCAGGACTACAAGCAGCTGGAAGGCAAGGCCGTCGAAGTCGATGAAATCGAACCCTCGGCGCTGAGCGTCCCGGTCATCGAAGAGGCCCTCGAGCGCTACAGCACGGCCCGCCGCCGCGGACTCCTCCCGCGGATGTAACTCTTCACAAACCGCACCGAACGCCGCTGGCGGCTTCGCAAAGTCACTTCTGACAGCGCGGGCAATAAAACGTAGACCGCTGCGCCTGCACGATCCGCACGATCACGCCGCGGCGGCAGCGCGCGCAGGCATTGCCGGATTTCGCGTACACCCGGTGCTCGTTCTGGTAGCCCCCTTCCTTGTTCAGCGCATTGCGATACGTGCCGTCGCCGAGCGTGGAGCCTTCATAGTGGATTGCCGTCTCCAGCACGGCCATGGTGGCCGCGTGCAGCCGCCGGACCTGTGCCGCCGATAACTCGGCCGCTGGCAGCATGGGAGAGATCTTCGCGACGTGCAGAATCTCGCTCGCGTACAGATTGCCGATGCCGGCGACGAGCTTCTGATCGAGCAGCGCGACCTTGATCGGCCGCCGGGTCGCCGCGCACACTCGCTGCCAGCCGTCGCCGGTCAGCGTCAGCGCATCTGCCTCGACGAGTCCCCCCAGCTGCGTGGCGAACTCGTCGTCCCGATACAGCCGCACCGTTCCGAGTCCGCGCCGGTCCCAGAACCAGATCGACCGTTCCCCGCCGGCCCCCGCCAGCCGCCATTCCAGTCGCAGATGCTCCGTGCTCGGCGGATCGGAAAGCAGCATCAGGCCAGTCATCCGCGGCTCGATCGCCAGCACGTCGCCGGATGACAGCTTCAGCACGATGCGCTTCGCGACGCGTTCGACAGCCGTGATCGTCCGTCCGACCATTCGCGCCCGCAGCGTGCGAAACGCGGGAGCGATGGCAATCGGTCGCCGCGTACACCGCGGCCGCACCACGTCCACGATCTCGCGACCGTCGGCATGCGGCCGGATCCCGCGCACCATCGTCTCGACTTCGGGCAGCTCAGGCATTGGTGAGCCGTCAGCTTTCAGCGGTCAGCTGTCAGAAAAGTGGACAGGATCAACAACAGTGGAGCCAACTGTCCCTTGATCCCAGGTCCCTGTTCGCTACCCGACAAACTCGTTCCCGACCTTCCGCGCGCGTTGCGGCTTGTCGAGATTGACCCCGAGTGCGAGGCCGACGTCGACCAGCACGTTCCAGCCGGCCGCCATCTGCACGAAATTCGACAGGTCGCCGGCGTCAGGAATGCGGATCGTCGGAAACATGGTGTCCCGCGAGGCAATGGCGATCACGCTCATTCCCACACCCTTCACCAGCACGTCCTGGAACTTCTGTTCCGAGTCGGGATATGGATCGACCCACAGCACGACATCGTCGGCCTGCATGACCTCCTCCACGCCGTGCACGGCGTACGTACCCTCGAGAAAATCGGCCGGTCGCCGCGTGATCTCGTTGGTCTTCAGCGTCAGTTCTTCGGCGACGCCGTCATTGCGGCCCGCCCAGTAGATCGTTCCCGCTTTGGCAATCCGCGCGATGAGTTGCGGATCGATCGCAACCGTCAGCGCCTGCTCCACGGCGCTCGCCAGCCCTGCGAGCCGGCTCCCCATTGTCGGCTCGGTCGCGGCCGCTTCCAGCAGGGCGCGGTAGAACAGCGCCTGCTCCACAACGCTTTTTGTCGCCGCGACGGCCCCTTCCGGACCGCATTCGAGGACGAACCCGCGCGTCGCCAGTGATTCGAGCCTGGAATCGGCAAATGCCGTCAGCGAATAGCGGTGCGCGTGCCCCGCATCGCGGAGTTTCGTGAACAGGGCGATGACCTCGGCGGTGCGCCCCGAGTTCGACAGCGCAAACACGGCCCAGTCGGCCAGGTTGTACTCCTGCGACTGACGCCCCGCCTCGCTGTGCAGCGCCAGCGGCCAGTTCATGCGCCGCGCATGCGCGAGCGCGCTCTTTGACGGAAAAATGCGACTGGAGCCTTCGCCCGTCAGCAGCAGCCGCCCGACCTGGCGGACGGCCGCGGCGACGTCTGACATGCGTTCCGGGCTGAAGCGGCGAATAATCTCCGGAACCGCGAGCATGTCGCGGGTCAGGCCAAACTGTGAGTAACGTGGATCGTGAGAATTCATGGCGGCGATGCGTGATGGCAGGACGCCGCCAGTGTAAAGCATGCCGCCGCACGATGGCACCGTCGCGGTTCCGTACGTCCACGGCCGAACTCATCCTCCCTTCGGATGGACGCTCACTCGGGACTCATCGCCTCCTCGGGGCCGTCGCCGACGGCCTACGCGGCGATGGCTCCCTCGCTGCGGGCCTCGCAATGCGG
>JAEUIG010000343.1 GCA_016795125.1 Planctomycetaceae bacterium
ACCAGATCTCCAATCAGCAGACGCTCGGGAAGTCCGAACAGCAGATCATCCAGACCGTCAAGGAAGTCGTGCCGAACATCATTGCGTACGAACGCCGCGTGCGCCGGGCGCTCGTGAAGGAGAACCGCCAGCGCCTGCACGACCAGGTCGCCCGGGCATTCGGCATCCTGCAGAACGCGCAGACCATCACCTCGGAAGAGACGATGCACCTGCTGTCGAGCGTGCGGATGGGCATCAACCTGGGTCTCGTGGCCGGAATCGAGATGCCGGTGGTGAACGAACTGTTCATCCACACGCAGCCCGCGCACCTCCAGAAGCTGCGTCACGAAACCCTCGAGTCTTCCGAACGCAACGTGGCCCGCGCCGCCTACCTGCGCCAGCGGCTGTCCAGGAACGAGCCGCAGAACTGAAATCTGAAGCGGGCGTCGTGGGCGGGATCCTAATGCGAGCCGTTCTCCAGGTTGAGGCCGGATGATGCCATCTGCCAGAGTCTCCACTGTTGCCAGTCGCTGGACCGGAATTGCCGTATTGATCGCCGCGTGCTGCGCGGCGTCTCCCGCGTCGACTCACGCTGCCGACGACGCGGAGCTGCCCAGGCTGCTCCAGACATTCGTTGAAGAACTGGTGGAGATCACGCCCGGCGCAGGCCAGTTCCCGGCCGAGCTCGCCCGGGCGCCGTTGAACGCGGGGGATGCCCCGAGAATCGCGGTGCTCACGGATGCCTTCGCCATCGCCAGATATGAAATTCCGCAGAACCTGTATGCGGCCGTGATGGGAGCCAATCCCAGCAGGTGGACCGGTCCTCGCAACTCAGCCGAAATGATGTCCTGGGCGGAAGCGTGCGAGTTCTGCCGGAAACTGACTTCGCTGTTGCGCGACGCGCAACTCATCGCAAAGACCGATGAAATCCGGCTGCCGACCGAGATTGAATGGGAATACTGCTGCCGAGCCGGCACAACGACGGCCTACAGCTTTGGGGATGCCGCCCAGGCCCCGGGCGACGCAGGGAACAAGGCCAGCCTCCTCGATCCCTACGGCTGGCACACCGGCAATGCGGCCGGCAACGACCCACCCGTCGGAGCCTTGCGGCCCAATCCCTGGGGGTTGTACGACGTCCACGGCTACTTGTGGGAGTTCTGCAGCGACGCGTGGTCGGAATCGATCGCTGCAGAACCGTCACAGCAGGGCGAATCAACTCCGCCGGAACAGGTCGTCATCCGTGGCGGGTCGTGGAAGGACGCACACGACCAGTTGACGAGCGCATCGCGCCGCGGGTTTGCCGCCAACGGGCGGGACGACGCGGTCGGCCTCCGCTGCATTCGTGCCAGAATGCCTGGGGATTCGAACTGACCCCCACGTCGGCCTGACACCGCCGCACGCCGCGCCGCGGAGTCGGCTTCTGGCTCGCACATCGTTCGTGACCTGCCTGGCCTCCAGGCTGTCATTCGACACCGCGCCGTGTCCCTGTTCAGATCGCGTGAAGCATGCCTGCACGTCGCCCGCTGCGGCACGCAACCAGAAGTCCGAACACGAGTTCTGCTGCCTGACCGCGGATGCAGCGGCGCGGCGCAAGTCCAATCGGCAGGAAAGATATTCACAGCTTCTGCACATCGTTCCAGGCGAGCTCCGTGCGGTCGCGCCTGCTTTGCCGGGGATTTTGGAGCGCTCCCGCGCGTGTCAGAATTTCGTTCCGCTTTTCGTTTGACGTGCCGGTCAAGACTTGTAGTATCGGCCGCACTGAGTGAGTCGCCATCCGGGAATCGGCACAGTCCCCTGTCGCCGTGTTTCCGAACTTCCATTTGAACGACGCGGTCCCCTCTCGACTATTCCGCTGGGAGTAGCAACGGAGTGCTTTCGCAGCCGCAGTGCGGCGATTGCGATTCGGCACAAGGGAGGTTCTGCGCGCGAACAAGGGTTGCACGATGCTACCCGACAGGGAACTTGATCATGCGGGCCTGGCGCGACAAGCTGCCGAACTTCTCGAAGCCGCCATCGGCGAGCGGCGCTATCGACACTGGTTTCTCGGCAAGGCACGGCTGTCGATTCGCCACGACGAGCTGACCGTCACGCTCGGCAACCCGTACCTGCTGAACTGGGTTCAGAAACAGTTCGCAGAATCGCTGAGCGACGTCTCCAGGAAAGTCCTCGGCTCTGGTGCGCGCGTCCGTCTCGACGTCGCCGCCGACCAGGCCGATGCGCCCCGCAGCGCGACCGCGCTGCGCCCTGCCGCAGCCTCGCGCTCCACTGCGCCGGCGCCAGCCCCGAAATCGCGGCACTACTCCGATCTGCGTCAGTTCATCGTCGGCGCAGGCAACGAACTGGCTTGTGCCGCCGCGCAGCAGGTCGCCGCCGCCCCAGGCGAAAAATACAACCCCCTCTACATCTACGGCGGCGTCGGCAGCGGCAAGACGCACCTCCTCGAAGGCATCTACCGCCGCATCCGCAAGGAGTTCCCGTCCCTCCGTCTGCTCCTGCTGACCGCCGAGAACTTCAGTAACTACTTCTCACAGGCGCTGACGGAGAAGTCACTCCCCGCGTTCCGGCAGCGGTTCCGCGGCGTCGACGTCCTGCTGATCGACGACGCCGATTTCTTCGACGGCAAGAAGTCGTTCCAGGAGGAGTTCGTCAACACCCTCAAGAAGCTCGAACGTGAGGGGAAGCAGATCATCGTGGCGTCCGACCGGCATCCCCGGCTCCTTACCAGGAGCAGCGACGAGCTGGTCTCCCGGCTGATTTCCGGACTCGTGTGCCGCATTGAAGCGCCCGATCTCCCCTGCCGGCGCGCGATCGCCGCCCAGCGCGGCCAGACGCTGCGGCTCAACGCCGACGAGGCCGTCCTCGATTTCGTCGCCGAGCGTTTCACGAACAATGCCCGCGAAATCATCGGCGCCGTCAACTGCCTGCATACCTACCAGACGATGACGGCGAAACGCGTCGCACTCTCGGCCGCACGCACGCTGCTGGCCAACCTGGAACGCGACTGCCTGCGAATCGTGCGCATCGCCGACGTGGAATCCGCCGTCTGCCGGTTGTTCAAGGTGACGCCGGACGAACTGAAGTCCTCCTGCCGCGCCCGCGCGCTGGCGCATCCGCGCATGCTCGCCATGTATCTCTCGCGACGGATGACGCAATCCCCCTACAGCGAGATCGGCCGCTACTTCGGTGGTCGCGACCACGCGACCGTGATGTCGGCGGAACGAAAGATCGCCGGCCTGATCGAGTCGTCGGGCGAACTCCGCGTCGCGGCCGAGTCCTGGAGCGTGCAGGACGTCGTCCGCTCGCTGGAGCAACAGATCCTCGCCGGCTGAGGCGTCGCGGTCGCGATGCGAGCGGGCTCCACTAACGAGCCGCGACCGTCAGCGAGCGAATGACGCGCTGTGCGCTCCCTGACGGTCGCGGCTGGTAAACGGCCCAACTACGGAGCCGGCGAAATCGTCGGCCCCGGATACGCCGCGTCCCACGGCTGGGTCGGCGCCCGGTAGTAGCTCGGCGCCGTCGCCGGTGCGTTCCCCGCACGATAGGGCGGCGGAGCGGAAGCGCTCAACCGAGTTCCGGCATTCGTCGCGGCGGTCTCGCGCCCTCCCGGCCACGGAGTCCCATTGGGGGTCAGCGGCGCACCCTGTCCCGTCGGCGACTGGTACGACGGCGGTGGATACGTCGGGACCTGGTAGGTCGGGACCGTCATCAGCGACGACGGTGACGGTGTCTGGCCGGCCGGCGAGCGGGCGTACGTCTGATTCACCTGCTGCTGCAACTGCTGATCGTAGTGCCGACGCTCGGCCTCATAACCGGACAATGGGTTCTCGGGGGGAGCAGGCGCCGGCGCGATCTCGAATCCGGGATGGGGCGGCGCCGACGGAATGGCGGGCATGGCTCCTTGCGGAGCGGCCGCCATCGGAAGCGTGGGAGCACCCGTGTGCAGCGGAGTACCCTGCAACGGATAGTCGTACAGTGTCGGCCGGTTCGACGGCAGATCGCGCTGCGCCGGCGGATACAGTCCACCGTTCCAACCCGAGGCGCTGCCGGGGGACGAGCGCTGAGCGATTGGAGACTGCTGCGCCAAATTCGCCTGCATGCCGGACGTTGTTCCCGCCGGATACTGTTCACCCGTCGGCGGCAGCGGCGGCATGGCGACCGATTGTCCATTCAGGTTCGACCACGTCACGATGCGCGAGGAGCCGGGTCCTGTGGAATACTGGGCCTCCGGGTCGATCGATGCCGACGGCTGACCCTGACCGGGCGGATTCGCTGACGGTGGAAATCCGTTGGGAACGGCGATCGGATTGGTCGGCGGTGAATTCGCTGTGACGCCGGCTGCGGAGCCTGCGGTGGGAGCGGGCTGCCGCTGCATCAGGTAGACGACGCCAGACTTCGACGAACCCGGTGGACCCGCGGTCGCTGCCGGCGGCGCTGTGGCGCCTGCGGTCGCTGTGACGGGCGGCCAGACCGCGGGTGGCCAGGTCCGCTCGGCATGGGCCGTCACCACCGGCGACTGATTCAGTTGAGCCGCAGCAGCTGAGGCCGGTGCAACCCCGGACGGCCCGGTCGCGGCGTTCTGGAACTGCTGATACGGTGATCCGTCGGCCGCCGTGGAGGCATCCGGGGCAAAGCCGCCCATCGCGTACCCCTCCGGCGGCTGCTGCACGCCGGGAGGAGGCGCCTGCACGGCCATCGGGTAGGCAGACGCAGCGAACATCTCCTGCTGCGGCGCCTGCACGGGCGACATCGCCGTCTGTGGCGCCTCCGCGCCGAACGCATTGATCGGCACGCCGGGGAACATCTGAGACAACGCGCGCGCCGCTTCGGCCGGCGGCAGTGCATCCGCCAGCGTGCGCTGGGCCGCGACCAGGTCGCCGCGGCGACCATACAGCCGCGCCAGGTTACTCGCCGCGTTTTCGTGCAGCGGATCGAGTGCATGCGCCTGCACGAGGTACTGCTCCGCCAAAGGGAGCCGGCCCTGCAGCATGTACGAATAACCAAGATCGCCGATGATCGCCGCATTGTTGCGATCGGACTGCATCGCGATCTGATAATGATGCTCGGCGTCGCCCCATCGCCCCTCCAGGTCCGCAATCACGGCCAGCAGGTGATGCGCGCGGGGGTGGGCTGGCTGCTGTTGAACAATCGCCTCGAGGTGCGGTCGCGCCTCGGGAAGCCGCTGCTCCAGTCGGGCTTTTTCGGCGCGGGCCAGGTGCTCGGAGACCGGCAGGTCCATGTTCGCCGGTCGTGCCGGCACAATGCTCGGCGGGCCGGCCGCGTCGCCCGCGTCTTGCGCAATGTTCCAGCGCCCGCCGGCGTCCGCACCCTGCGGGTCGAGCAGCTTCTGATTGGAAAGCTGTCGTGCCTGCGTCGGGTCGGAATCGGAACTCGTCGCCAGCGCTCGTTCATCCGCATCGTCCGCCGCGCGGGAGAACCACTGCGTGCCGGCACAGCCGCTGGCCACCGCGGCGAGCAGGACTGCAAGCACACCTGAGGATCGCATTGCGGCCATGTCTTTCCTGCGCGACCGTTGGAGTGCAGGCTTCAACCTGCCAATGGTGGAGTTCAGGCTTCAGCCTGCATTCCTGATTACGAATCCGGCCCGAATGCAGAACACCGAGAGAACGGATGCCGAAGACAGCGAGAGTTCGCAGCAGCCTGAAGGCTGGACTCCCGCCGCTGTGGGGGCGGGGAGTATACGGACACCCCTGCGGAGTGTCGAGACGCCCCCTCGTTGACACCCGCCGGGACGCGCAGTTTCTGCGCCTGCATCTCGTCGATGCGGCAGTCTGCGGGAGCATGGCAGGTTCGTCTCGCCCGCGACCGCTCAGCGTGTGCGCCCGTCGGCCGGCGAGTGCTCGTCCGCCTGCGGATCACCCGGCAGGTGCAGCTGATCGAGGTGAAAATGCAGCTCGGGGAGTGCGGTCAGCAGTGCACGCATCCCCGATTCCGTGCAGCGGCCGCCGTCGAGGTACAAAGACTCGAGCTGCTGCATGCCGTGGAGCTGCGCCAGTCCGGCATCGGTGATCGGCACGTCGATCAGGTGCAGGAACCGCAGCGACGGCATCCGCGCGATGTACGGCATCCCGTCGTCGGTGACATTGGGAGAATGGAACCGCAGCAGTTCCAGCTTTGGCAGATCGGCCAGTTGCTCCAGACCGCGATCGGTAAAGGTTGCCTGCGGCAGGTTGATGACGGTCAACTGTTCAGCGCGGACCAGTCGCTCGATCCCGGCATCGTCGATCAGCATGCCGAGCTTCAGCCGGTCGAGATTCGGGAGTGCGCCGATCACCTCGAGCGCTGCACTGCCCGCATCGACGTGATCGAGATCGAGGACCTCGAGTGCATCGCAACCGGCGCCCAGTTGAGCCAGATCAGCAGCGTCCACAGTTTCGTCCGCGACGATGATCCGTTTCGAGGTTCCGGCGCGGACGGCCGCGACCTGCTGCTCCCAGGTTGGCGCGGTCGCAGGCGCCACATCCGTGGTCTCGGGCGCCGGAGGACCGGAAGCTCCGCAACCGACAAGCAGGCAACAGCTGAGCAATGGCCGAATCGTGCGGTGCATGATGGGTCGACGGCGATCGCAGGGTGGGGCTTGCCGCACCGCATGGGCGCGCGGTGGTGCGTCAAGTCGCACAGTGCACCATTTCATTCACAGGTAGCGGCGAAAATCTCATCCAGCGCCGCCGTCACGGGCAACGGAGTCTGAGTGCCGTTCAGAACTCCCAATTCGAATTCCAGCCTCCCTGCCAGCTCGTCGGCCGATACGCAGACCGCCCGCGGCCACACCGAACGCGTCCGCCCATCGGAAATACACCACACGCCTTGGCAAACGATCAGCCGCGACGCGCTGCAGGCGGCCACCAGCGCGTGTGCCAGATCTGCCGGGAATTCGTCGGACCACGACTGCAGGACGATACACAGATCGGCGTCTCCCGCGACCTCAGGCCATTTCGTCTGAGGTCCCGACTCCCGGCAAATCTCGGCGCCCGTGGGAAGTCGCGTCAGCGCAGTGGCCAGCAGGTCCGCATCCACCCCGGACAGGCGGCCGAAAACAATGATTCGCATCTGTTCCCGGCACTCACGAACTTTCACGGAGGTGCTTCCAGTAGGTCTCAGGATTGCGAAGGATGCCGCTCGTGATCTGGTAATGCTGCGTCTCGGTGAACGAAATCGACGGCAGAGCGGCATCGTCAAACGAAACGATATGGGCGTCCGGGTAGGTGAGCAGAATCGGTGAATGCGTCGCCACGAGGAACTGTGTTTTCCCCTCACGTGTGAGGTCGTACATCAGCGCCAGCAGCGTGAGTTGACGCTGCGGCGACAACGCCGTCTCCGGCTCGTCGAGTATGAACAGCCCGCCGCCAAAGCGGTTGTTCATCACCGACAGGAACGCTTCTCCGTGCGACATTCCATGCAGTGAACGCCCGCCGTATCGCTTGTAAGGATCGCCGCCGAATTCGGGATCCAGCTTTCGCGCGTCCAGCAGCGACGCAAAGTGCGCCTGAAGCTCCGCACGAAAAAAGTACCCATCCTTGGGACGTTGTTTGAAGCCGACTCTGAGGGCATCCGCCAGCTGGCTTTCTTCGGTCAATCCATGCGGCGCACCGACTTCATTGGTTCCGCCGCCGGAGATCGGCAGTCCCGCCAGGACCGCGATTGCCTCCAGCAGCGTCGATTTGCCCGAACCGTTCTCGCCGACAAAAAACGTGACGGGATGCCGCAATTCGAGGTTGAGGCTGCGCGTGAACTGCAGGTTCCCCGGAAACGAGTCCAGGTCGAGCGCGGAGCGCGGGTTGCGTGCGACGTGAGTGATGAACGGTGCCGCCATCTCGCACCTCGACACGCACCGAGTGGCTCAGGCGCTCCTGATATCGGCGAACCGCACGGCCAGCAGCCGCAGCACGTCCCGGATCGACACAATGCTCACCGCCTGGCCATTTGCATCAACCACCGGCAAGTGCCGCAGTCCGTGCATGGTCATCGAATGCAGGGCATAGGCGATCGAGTCGCCGGTCCGCAGCGTTTCGGGAGACGGCGTCATGAACTCGGAGATGGGCCGGTCCAACGCGCCCGGCTGCGGGCTGACGCGGTTAAGCACGTCACGTTCGGTGAAGATGCCGGCGAGCGCGGACCCGTCGACGATCAGCACGCAGCCGATCTTGTTGCGGATCATGGCGTCCACGGCCGAGCGGACGGTGGCAGTCGGCGCGACGCTGACCGGCGCCTTGATCGCCAGCACGCTCACCGGGTGCACCATGATCGAACGCTCCATCTCGCTGGCGGAGAGTTCGACCTGCGGCAGCGGCTTGCCGCATTTCTGGCAAATGTCGGCGCCCGGGATGTTGTCGTATCTGCAATCGGGACAATGCATGCAAGGGCCGAGGGGTCTAGGGTCCAGGGCTAAGGGTCACGGCTGCCCAGTCGCGTCAGTGGAAAACGCTCGCTTTCCCTTGACCCTTGGCTCTCAGCCCTTGACCCTTCGTCACTTCACTTCCCACGTATCGCCGCTGTTGAACAGCTTGTTGACATCGCCGGGGCCGTACTTGGCGTTAATGTCGTTCACCTGCCGCATGACTTCGGCGTCATACGCCGGCCGCTCGACGCTCCGGAAGACGCCCATCGGCTCGGGCAGATGCGGGTACCGCATGCGGGCCAGCAGGAACGCCAGGCTTGGATCGTCCGCCTTCTCGTCGTGGAAGATCAGATCGTCCTCTTTGACTTCGTTCAGCGAGACCACCTGCGGCAGTCCGTCGCCGGTCAGACGGATGCCCTTGTCACGATTCGCGCCGAAGATCAGCGGCTTGCCGTGCTCCAGGTAGATGCAGTTCTCCACCTTCTGATCCTTCTTCGACGCGAAGTCGAAGGCGGCGTTGTTGAAGACGTTGCAGTCCTGATAGACCTCGACAAACGCGATGCCCTTGTGGTGCGCAGCGCGCTCCAGCACCATCGTCAGGTGCTGGATGTCCACGTCCACGCTGCGGGCGACGAACGTCGCTTCGCAGCCGATCGCCACGCTCAGCGGGCTGAGCGGGTTGTCGACCGAGCCGTAGGGCGTGCTCTTCGTTTTCTTGCCGACCGGACTGGTTGGCGAGTACTGCCCCTTGGTGAGGCCGTAGATCTGGTTGTTGAACAGGATGATCTTCAGGTCGACGTTGCGGCGGAGCACATGCAGCATGTGATTGCCGCCGATCGAAAACCCGTCGCCGTCACCGGTGATCACCCACACCGGCAGTTCCGGTCGGGCGATCTTGAGGCCCGTGGCGATCGCCGGCGCACGGCCGTGGATGCCGTGGAACCCGTACGTGTTCATGTAGTACGGAAACCGGCTGGAGCAGCCGATCCCGGACACGAACACGAAGTTCTCTTTCGGGATGCCCAGGGTCGGCAGGACCTTCTTGACCTGGGCCAGAATCGAGTAGTCGCCGCAGCGCGGGCACCAGCGGATTTCCTGGTCGCTCGCAAAGTCCTTGGCGGTCAAAACGGGTAACGAAACGTCGGTGCTCATGGGTCTGCAGGAATTGCTTGTTGCCGATTGCTTGCTTCAGACGGCTGGCGCTCGTTCTGCAATCGCCAACATGGTGTGTGTTCGGCGAACTTAGCTCTTCAGCGTCTGCTCAATCTTGCTGACGAGTTCACTGACGAGGAACGGCTTCCCCTGGATCTTGTTGTAGCCTTCAGCGTTCACCAGGTACTTGCCGCGGAGAATGAACCGCAGCTGTCCGGTGTTCAGCTCCGGCACCAGCACGCGCTTGTACCGCGAGAGGATGTCGCCGAGATTGCTCGGGAATGGATTGATGTAGCGGATGTGCGTGTGCGCCACCGACAGGCCCTGCTTCTGGCACTGCTCGACCGCCGTCCACACCGCCCCGTAGGTGCCGCCCCAGCTCACCACCAGCAGGTCACCGGAATCCGGCCCGTTAACCGTCTGCTGCGGGATTGCGGCCGCAATGTTCTCCACCTTCTGACGGCGGATGTGGGTCATCCGCTCGTGATTCTCCGGATCGTAGGCCACGTTGCCGGAGATGTTGGCCTTCTCCAGGCCGCCGATGCGGTGTTCCAGTCCCGGGGTGCCGGGAATCGCCCACGGACGCACAAGCCGGTCGTCGCGCAGGTACGGCAGGTACTCGCCGTTCGCTCCGTTCGGCCCCGTGGGATGCCGCACGGGGATCGGCTGCAGGCTGCTGATCTCGGGAATCTTCCACGGCTCGGCGCCGTTGGCGATGTAGCCGTCCGTCAGCAGGAACACCGGCGTCATGAACTCCACCGCGATGCGCAGCGCTTCGAACATCATCGTGAAGCAGTCGCCGGGGGACTGCGCCGCGATCAGCGGCATCGGGCAGTCGCCGTTGCGGCCGAACATGCTCAGGAACAGGTCGGACTGCTCGGTTTTCGTCGGCAGTCCGGTGCTCGGTCCGCCGCGCTGCACGTTGATGATCACCATCGGCAGTTCGGTCATCACCCCCAGTCCGATGCCTTCGCCCTTCAGCGCGATGCCCGGTCCGCTGCTCGCCGTCACCGCCAGTGCGCCGCCGAACGACGCCCCGATAATCGAAGTGATCGCGGCGATCTCGTCTTCCGCCTGGAACGTCCGCACGCCGAAGTTCTTGAGCGACGACAGCTCGTGCAGAATGTCGCTGGCAGGCGTGATCGGATAGCCGCCGAAGAACAGCGTCTGGTTCGAGATGCGGGCCGCCACGGCCATCGCCATCGCCAGCGCTTCGTTGCCGGTGATCTTGCGGTACTTGCCGGGAGGCAGCTTGGCCTTGGAGACTTCGTAGTGGACCGTAAAGGATTCAGTCGAGAAGCCGTAGTTGTAGCCGGCGCGCAGCGCCCGCAGGTTGGCCTCCGCCACCGACGGGTTCTTCGAGAACTTGGAAGTGATCCAGTCCTCGGTCGGCTTGCGGTCCCGGTCGTACAGCCAGTAGACGAGTCCCAGAGCAAAGAAGTTCTTGCAGCGATCGGCTTCGCGCACCGACAGTCCCAGCCCGTCGACCGAATCGCGGGTCAGCCGGGTCATTGGCACCTTGTGCACGCGATAGGCATGCAGCGCGTTCCCCTCGGCCAGGGGGTTGGATTCGTAGTGCGCCTTCTGCAGGTTGCTGCGGTCGAACTCGTCTTCGTTGACGATCAGCGTGCCGCCGCGCTTCAGGTCGCCGACGTTGGTCTTGAGCGCCGCCGGGTTCATCGCGACCAGCGTGTCGACTTCGTCACCGGGCGTGTAGATGTCGTTCTTGGAGAAGCACAACTGGTAGCCGCTGACGCCCGCCAGCGAACCGGCCGGGGCGCGAATTTCGGCCGGAAAGTCCGGCAGCGTGCTGACGTCGTTGCCGAACGCCGCCGACACGTTCGTGAACTGGGTGCCGACGAGCTGCATGCCGTCGCCGCTGTCCCCGCAGAAGCGGATGACGACGGTATCGACCTGTTCGGTCACCTTGCCGGGCGCTCCGTTGGATTGCGCCGCCATTTCTGCTGCTTCCGTTGTCGCTGACATTCGCAAGTAACTCCCGACGGTCCGGCCGGGCTGAAGCCGCACGGTGCGGCCGTTCCCGGCGTTTCCGAATTTTGATTCACGCGGCACGGCAGACTCCCTGAGTCCGGCGCCGACTGTTCAGCTCGATTGCCCCGACGTGTGGGGCGATTGCTTCAGGCCTAAGCCCCCTCCCGTTCACGCACCGACAACAGGGCACTGGCCGCCTGATTATAGATGGTGGCCGGCATCTGCTCGACGAGGTACGCGATCACTGACTTCACATCCACGATGCCCACCGGACATTGCTGGCCGTCGACGACCGGCAACCGGCGATACCCCCCCTGGTCCATCAACCGCACCGCTTCAAACAATTGCGCCGTGGCAGACACCGTCTTCGGCGCGCTCGTCATGACTTTGCCCACAGGCGAGCGGAACTGGTCCGGAGCGACAAGCAACTTCAGAAGGTCGCGCTCGGTGATGATTCCGACCAGCTTGCCGGAGTCGCAGACCAGGGCACAGCCGTGGCTGACGGCGCGCATCGCGGTCGCAGCCTGCTCCACGGTGTCGCCGGGACTTAGCTTTGGCACCTGCGTGAGCGTCAGTTCTCCGACGGTAGTCGTCGTGAACAGCGTCCGCAGATCGAATTGCGGGCCCGGCTCGGCCATCGCTTGTGATTTTTCCGCCCGGAGTCAGCCGGTCGTCCGACCAGCTTTCCCAAATTGCCGTCGTCTGCATCCATTCTTGCATCTTCTCGGTATCTTGCAAAGGTCGCAACGACGGAAATCCCCCTTGCGGCTCCGCGATTCTCAATCTCTGGATTCCACAATCTTCTCAGGGCAAATCTCCGGTACGAACCTCTCGCCCCCCAACTCCAAATCGCCCGGCAGATTCCATCGTCCGACCTCCCTTCTCCGCCTCCCGTCCTCATCTTGCCGCGTCTCGGAAGACGTGGGATAACTCGCCCCTCAATCGCCGGCATTCCGCCTGCGCGCCGAGTATCCCGTGGATCCTCCCTCCCCACAACTCGTCGGTCGACTCGTCGCCAGCGGGCTCTGTCAGCCGCGCGATCTGAGGAGATGCCGTGCGCGCGTGCGCCGGCTGGCCCGCGACGTTCCGTTGTTCGAAACCGTCTGGCTCGACGCGCTCGTCCAGGAACGCAAGCTGACCGCCTACCAGGCCGAGGTCCTCGCCACCGAGCATCCCGAACAGCTGACGGTCGGCCCGTTCGTGCTTGTGGATCGCCTGGGCGAGGACGGGAGGTTCTCGCACTTCCAGGCGCGGCGACGCGACGCCGCCGCTCTGTTCCTGCTGAGCCGGCCATCCCGCGATTCCGACTCGCTGCAGGCCGGCGCCGACCGGCTGCAGGCGTTTCGCGACCGTACGGCGTCCCTCGCGCATCCCGGACTGGCGCTGCTGCACGGATTCGAACACGTCGACAACCGCCTGTGGGTCGCCAGTCCGTGGACTCCCGGCGCCACCTTACAGCAGTTGATTGTGCGGCGCGGACGATTTCCTGCCGCCTGCGTCGCCGCCATCGGCCTGCAGGTGTCCGAAGCGCTGGCCACGCTCCAGCAGGCGGGCGCCGTACATGGCGATGTGCGGCTGCGCAACGTCAAGCTGACGCCGCGCGGACACGCCGTGCTGATCGTTCCCGGGTTGAAGACCGCGTTCTTTCCGGAACAGTCGATCCACACCGCCGTGCCGCCGGACGACTGCGACGGCGTCGCGCCCGAACTCATCGGGACGGGACAACCGGCGTCGCCGGCGTCCGACGCCTACGCCCTCGGCTGTCTGCTGTGGGAACTTCTGGCCGGCCGCCCTCCGTTCCCGCATGGCGATCCTCTCGGAAAGCTGTCCGCACACCAGACACAGCGCATCCCGGACATTCGCGACTGGGCGCCGGACACGCCCGCCGGGCTGGCCAGCCTGATTCTTTCGCTGACCGACAGGCAACCGGCCGCGCGACCGCAGAACTTTCGAGAAGTCACAGGCGCACTCCAGAGCGTGAGGCGCGCGTCCCGTGGCCAGGTGGTGCAGTTCATACGCGGCGACAGCACCGCCCTGCCCGTCAGCCACGCTGACCGCCCGCCGTCCCGCGCCGGTGCGACGGCGCTTGCGGCAGCGGTCGCCCTGCTCGCGGCGGCCGGCCTGTTCCTCGCACAGCCAGCCGCACGGAACGAACTGCTCAGTATCACCCAGCGCTCAACAAAAACTTCCGCGCCGGCCCCGACGGCGGCAGAAGTCCCGGCTGCCGAAACTGAACCGGTGGCCGCCTCCACGACGTCTCGCTTCCAGCCGCTGCCCGATCCGGACGCGCGCGGCGTGATCGAGCTGCAAGGCCGCGGACCGTATTCGACCCGTGATTTGTCGTTCCCGCGCAAACTTGTCATCCGGGGCACCGGCACCGAGCGCCCCGTCATCCTCATCGACGGCACGGCGCTGCGCATCACGGCGCAGCAGCTCATTCTCGACAATCTGGAGATTCGGAGCCGGACATCGGCCGCCGGCGGCGATGCCGAAACCTCCCCATTGTTACACGTCGACGTTGAGCAGTTGGCCATCAGGCGCTGCCTGTTCGACCAGAGCCCGGCCGCGGGGGCCGGAATTGTCTGGACGGTGCCGGACAACGCGACCGCGAGCAGCCTGATTGTCGCGCAGACCGTGTTTTCCAGCTGCGGCCCGGCGCTCAAGACAATCGGGCCTCCGCCGTCGGCGTCGTTCGACAACGTGCTCCACTGCGGTCAGGGAGCGCTGTTCGAGTACACAGCCAGCGACCGCAGCCGGCGGACCGTCGACACCATCATGCGGCGCGTGACACACCGTGGGCGCGGCCCGTTGATCGCCTGTCGGCTCGGGCAGGTGGACCGGTTTCTCGACACACTGACGCTGACCCTCGAGGACTGCGTCTGTGCGCCCGATCGCTCGGCCTTGATCGAGTTCCTCGGACCGGATGCGCCGGCCGACTGGCAGCGGCAACTGCAGATCACCGGGGAAGGCTCGCTGGTTCCGGTGAACGCCGAGATCGTCGGCCTCAGGCTTGCCGATGACCGTCTGCGTCCGCTGCCCACAACCGACGTCGCCATCGAAGGGCTGATGGAGTCCGATCTCGGATTTGCCGGCGCTGCGGACGGATTGCCGTCGCACTCCACGCTGGTCCGCTCGGCAGGCTACAGCCGCTCGGCGCGTCCTCCCGGCATCGACGCCGCCCAGTTACCGGTCGCCACACCCGGCGCCTACAATTCCGGGAGCCTCGCCGTCCAGCACGATCGACCGCCTGAAAACGGCGTGCCGCAAGCGACCAGTCCCTAGTCCAACGACCATCGTCCATCGACTCTGCATGTCAGCCGCGGAACACTTCCTCGTCATAACGCAGATCGCGGAACTGCGGCGCGTGATCGCCGCAGCGCGCAAGGACGGACACCGCATCGGCTGCGTGCCGACAATGGGCGCTTTGCACGCGGGACACATCAGCCTGTTTGCGCGGACGCGCCAGTTGGCTGATGTCGTCGTCGCCACCATCTTCGTCAATCCCTCGCAATTCGCCGCCAACGAAGATCTGAGCAGGTATCCACGGCCGCTCGAGGCCGACCTCAATGCCTGCCGTGAAGCCGGCGTCGAGATCGTCTTCCTCCCGAGCGTCGAGTCGCTGTATCCGCCGGCCTTCGACACCTGGGTAAAAGTCGAAGGCCTGTCAGCCACGCTCGAAGGCGAGATCCGGCCCGATCATTTTCGCGGCGTCGCGACCATCGTCCTCAAGCTGTTCAACATCGTGCAGCCGGACAGCGCCTGTTTCGGTCAGAAGGACTTCCAGCAGCAGGCCCTGATCCGCCGCATGGTCCGCGATCTCGACGTGCCGGTCCAGATCGTCACCTGTCCGACAATTCGCGAAGCGGACGGATTGGCGCTCAGCAGCCGCAACGCCTACCTGAATCCGGCCGAACGCCGTGCCGCGACGGTCCTGTCGCGCGGATTGCGGCTCGCCGAAGTCCAGTTGCGCGGCGGCAATCCGGATGTCGCGGCAGTGCGCGAGAACGTGCGCCTGCTGCTGGCTGCAGAATCGCTCGTCCATCCGGACTACGTCGCCGTCGTCGATCCCGATTCACTGGCGCCGCTCGAACAGCCCCAGTCCCGCATGGCGGTCCTGCTGGCGGCCCGAGTCGGCTCCACACGCCTGATCGACAACTGCCTCATCGACCGCCATTCGTCCGAGCCATCGACCCTAGTCCCTGGACCCTAGACCAGCATGCGCCAGACGCTCTTCCGACTCTCACTTCACGATCCCTGGGCGTTGTGGACGACCGACGCTGCGACCGGCCTGCCTCTGCTGGGCGTCTGTATCCTGCTGGCGATCCTGGCCGTGGGCTGGACCTTCGGCCAGTGGTGGTTCGACGGCCGCAAGTGGTCCCGGCCGCTCACGCAGTCGGCACTTGGCTGGGTCGCCGCCATCGGCGTGCTCTCGCTGCCGGCAGTCGCGACGCGCATCCCGGTCGCCAGCGTGCCGGTCTTCGGCTACGGGTTCATGCTGCTGCTGGGGTTCCTGAGTGCCCTCGGTTTTGCACGGCGGCAGGCCCGGCTGGCGGGCATTGATCCGGAACTGATGCACGAGATGGGGTACTGGCTGCTGATTCCGGGCGTCATCGGCGGCCGTCTCGCCTACCTGGTGCAACATGGAGACGGCGTGTTTTTCGATCATGCCGGGCAACCACTGAGCGGCGCCGCCATGCTGTTCGCGGCCGTCAACCTCTCCAACGGAGGCCTGGTGCTGATCGGTGCGATGGTGGGCGGCGCGGTCGGGTACTTTGCGTTCTGTCATCGGCGGCGACTGCCGGCCCTGGCCCTGGCCGATGTCATCGTCCCGTCGATCTTCATCGGCATCGCCTTTGGCCGACTCGGGTGCCTGCTCAATGGCTGCTGCTTCGGCGACGCCTGCTCGCTCCCGTGGGGCATCACGTTCCCGAATGGCAGCGTGCCGTTTGAGGTCCTCGCTGAACGCGGGTTCGTCGATCCGCGCGCCGCAGCAACGATGCCGCTGCATCCGACGCAGATCTACATGTCGATCGACGGCGTCCTGTTGGCGATCATCACCGCGCTGTATTTTCGAGTCCGAACCCGGCCGGGAGATGTGCTGGCACTTGGCTGCATCCTGTGCGCCATCACGCGGATCCTGGTCGAATTCCTCCGCAACGACGAAATGGGCCAGCTCGGCACACGCTTTACCATTTCCCAGTATTACAGCCTGGGCATCCTGGCCGCCGGGATCGGGATCGCGATCTACCTGCGCACGTCACGCACGCCCGCAAGCGCCCAGCCGGATCCCGCACTTCGTCCGGCCAGCACTTGATTCGCGGACGCCTTGCCTCCGTTCACCGACACCGCTTGCGGTTTCGCCACTCCCGTGCACGAAGTCACCGCCGACAATGTCGTCGAATACCTCCAGCAGGCCGGCCTGATCTCCGGTCCCGCCTCGGCGGAAGCCCTCGGCTGGGGGGTCTCCAACGTCGTCCTGCGCGTGACGCCCGACGCCGGTGCCCCGCTGGTCGTCAAGCAGTCACGCGAACTGCTGCGTACGCGCGCCGAGTGGCGCAGCCGGCTCGACCGCATCTGGCGGGAGGCCGACGTGCTCCGGCTCCTCGAACAGATTGTGCCGGGAGCGGCGCCACGACTGCTCCACGAGGACCGTCCCAACTACCTGCTGGTGATGGAGGCCATCGACCGTGACCACGTCGTCTGGAAGGAAGCCCTCCTGAATGGCCGCATCGACCTGTCGCTGGCCGAAACACTCGGCACGCTGCTCGCCCGGATTCACACGCTGACCTGGCACAACCCGACTGTCGCCGAACTTATGGGCAATGCGGAGGCCTTCGACGAACTGCGGCTCGATCCCTACTACCGGCGACTCGCGTCCGTGCATCCGTCGTTGGCGCCGATTCTGCACGCGCTGATCGAGGCGTCACGCACGCGGCGGCATGCGCTCGTTCTGGCGGACTTCAGTCCCAAGAACATTCTCCTCACAGCCGACGGCCTGACGCTCGTCGACTTTGAAACCGGCCATTACGGTGATCCGCCATTCGATCTCGGATTCTTCCTGACGCACATCGCACTGAAGGGCGTCCGCGCAGGACGCGGCGACGATCGCTGCTTTCTGCTCGCACAGCAGTTCTGGAAGTCCTATGCGGACGCGATGACTCCATTGACCTCCACGATCGCGGATTTTGAGCCGCTGTGCGTCCGCCACTGGACGGCCTGCCTGCTCGCCCGCGTCGACGGCAAGAGTCCGGTCGATTACCTCGATGAGCCACAACAGGCCCTGGTGCGTGAATTCGCTCTCAAGACGCGCCTGTCGCCCGCCGACCGCATGCCGCAGGCACTCGCAGCGCTGCAGGCGCGCGTCCTGTAGTTCCTTTGCGCGTCTTTGCGTCTCTGTGACTTTGCGTCGCTTTCCTGAGTGATGACTTTTGCACGATCACCCCATCCGGCGTTCGGTGCGTCCGGTACACGCGGAACGCTCCATCGAGGCGCCGCCACAAACCCTCCAGTTTCCCAGAAGCCCCTCGCCTGCACGGCCCGATATCACGAGCGTTGGCTATTGAAACTGCAACTCGGCGGGGGATGCGGCGATGTCGGAAACTTCTCAATCCGTGGGACGCATCGCGATCCTGACCGCGTTCACGTTGCTGTTCGCGGCCGCGTGGCGCAGCGATTGTTCCGCTCCCCGCAGCATCGCTGCTCCCATCGCCTGCTCCAAACGCGGGTCCGGTTCTGCCGGAATTGCGGAATCCCCGGGGAGCATCGCCGCCGGGATGCAGGCGGTCAGCCCGCTGGTCGAGAAGACGCTCCATGACGCTTACCTTCCCGGGCGTCTGTTGAGCCTGGCAACTCGCTCCAGCGATGCCCCGAAGCCGCTCTTTTCCAGTTCAGCGGCCCTGTTGGAGCGCTCGAGCGTTGTCCAGGACGGCAGCGAGTCGCGCACGGCCGCCGCCGATGCGCTGGTGCAGACTGTCGAGTAGCTACGGTGCGGCGCCGATGCACAGCATTTGCGAGAAGGTCCGCACGTACATCCGGTCCCCGAGCACGGCCGGCGTCGCGTGGCTGGCTTCGGGCAGCGGATTCCGTGCCAACTCAGCAAAGGCGCGATCCGCGGCCAGCACGATCATCTCGCCATCGGTCGAAATGTTGTAAATGGCGTTTCCGGCCGCGATCGGCGACGAATAAAAGTTGCCGCCGATCCGCTCCCGCCAGTGCACCGCGCCGGTGGCGGCTTCCACGCAGGTGACCACCCCGTTGTCGGCCCAGAAGATCACCAGGCCGTTGACGACGAGCGGCGTCGTGCACAGTGGCGCGCCCCGGTCGAGTCTCCATGCCACCTTGTCACCTTTGCGTTCCGGATCGACGGCCACGGCTTCATAGCCATGCCCCAGGTAGCCGGACACGCCGATGACGAGGTTGCCGGCCAGCACCGGCGACGCGATGGAGGCTTCGATGTGCTCCTTGTCGAAAACGTCTGCCGCCCAGTTTGGCTGCCCGGTCGTGGGATCAACGCCGGCGATTCCGTGCTCCCAGTTGACGAACACCAGCTCGTCCCCCGCCGTTGTTGAGCGGACGCAAGGGGTCGCATAGTGCAGGGCGCTCTCGCAGGGAACTTTCCAGTCGACGCTTCCATCGTCGCACCGCAGTGCAGCGCGAAAGCTCCCCTCGCCTTTTTCCACCGGCAGCACGAGCCGCTCTCCGTGGAGCACCAGCGACTGGCCGAAGCCGTGTCCGGCGATGTACGGACCGAGATCGGACTCCCAGGCCACCTCCCCGTCGTGCCGGAGAGCGACCACCTTGATTTCGTCGGGAGTTCCCCAGGCGATGTAAACGTGTCGCTCATCGGCGGTCGGTGTGGCCGACGCAAGCGAGTTGAGTTCGTGCGTCGCGTGTGACGCCGCCGGAAATGTCCGGGTCCATTCAATGTCCCCCCGGTCCAGGCGCAGAGCGCCGATGGTCCGGTCCCCGGTCCGTTCGTCAGCACACGTGACAAACAGCCGGTCGCCCCAGATGACCGGGGAGGAATGTCCGTGACCGGGCAGGTCGGTCCGCCACAGGCAGTTCTCGTCCTTCCAGGTGATCGGGATGCGGGATTCAGGAGTGACGCCTGCTCCGTTCGGTCCCCGAAAGCGAGGCCACTGCGCCGCATCGGCGCCGTCGGGCGGTGCTCCCCAGGATAGGAACAACCCGCAAAGTAACAGCCGTAAAGCAGGCACAGTTGACGGCTCCCTGACGCACAGGTGCTCAACACGGTGTAATGTTTTACTGGTTGGCCGGCCACAGATGCGAGCGGGCATCATCGACTCGGCACGAGCGCAGACCGCCGACCTTTCATCGCGGAAGCACTGAATTTGCCGACTGGGGAGAATTCCGCGACTTTTGAGAATCGACGCAGGAATTGAAATCGGACACTTGCAATCTGGCGAGAAAAAGATGAAGCTTGCCACCCGCAGTGCCCACACTGCCTAGAACTCCCAGTAATTGCGATTGCATGCAGGCATCTGAGTTGATGCCTGAGGTAAAGTTCACCCGAACTTCTCAATCCCCTGAGTTTGCCCGCTACCCCGAAACCTGTGCTCGGTCCGGTGGGTCTCCGTGGCTGTTTCAAGAAAGGTAGAGCGATGCGTAGAACGTTTTGGTCCCTGATGTTGACGGGTATCGCCGTCACCGCGTTGGCTGGTTTCTCGTCGTCGACGCAGCAGGCCGAAGCCGGTCTGTTCAGCCGTCTGCGGGCGCACTTCTCCGGCAACTGCTCGTGCTCCTGCGATGCCGTCGCCACCTGCTGCCCGGAACCGGCCTGCACCCCGGCGCCGACCTGCTGCCCGCAGCCGGCCTGCACCCCGGCCCCGACTTGCTGCCCGGCTCCGTGCGACGCCTGCGGTGAGAGCAGCTGCGGCTGCGAAGATGACTGCGACGACGACTGCGATGACGACTGCGACGACTGAATTTGACTGACTGAACGGCTTTTAGCCGCTTGACTGGCCCTGTGCAGTACCGGCTGGGACTCACATGACCGCGCTGCCCCCGCCTTGCGGGTGGCCAGCGCACCAGTCAGGCGGCTTTTTTATTGCGCTCACCTTCCCCGATCCGGAAGTGGGGTCGGATGCCACTGGCTTCGCCAGTGCATGTTACGGTGGATGCGGCTCTTGGATCGCACTTTCGAAGCCAGTGGCACACAACTTCAGCCCTCCGCCATTTGCGATTCCCGGGCGTACGGCGTAGCTTGGATCGGTGACGTTCAGCGGCGCGACTCCTTCGCGGTCGCACCGGACCGCATCGCGTCACGGGGCGGACCATGCGCTGGCCGATTCGCAATCAGATTCTGCTGCCCTTGACGGCCCTGCAGGTCGTCGTAGTTTCGGTCGTCACCGCCTGGGCCGCCTGGACCGCCGCCGATCGCGTGCGCGATGACGCTACCCAGCGGATGGCCAACGTCCGCGACCTGCTGCAGCGCGCTACCTTTCCATTGACCCCCGGCGTGCTCGGCCAGATCCGCCTGCTGTCTGGTGCAGAATACGCACTGTTCGACGACGCCGGCCGGCCGACGTTCTCGACCCTGCACGATGCGGCGGGAGGCCCGGACGATTTGCAGTCCGCCGGCGCGGTCGCAGCCAGACTCGGAGTGCACGATGTGCAGGTCAACGACCGAACTTACGGGGCGGAATGGATTCTCGCGCCGCGGACAGCCGGCGCACCGGTCCAGCTCCTCGTGCTCCACCCCCGCGACCGGCTGCGCCAACTCCAGCAGGACGCCATCGCCGGCCCGCTGCTGACAGGGGGCTGGATCCTGCTCCTGACCGTGCTGGCGACCACCTGGGTATCCCATCGCATCGGCCGACGGATGCAGCGGATTGAACGGCATGCGGCGCGCATCGCCGGCGGCGACTTCGCCCCCGTCGAGTTGCCCCGCCGCATCGACGAAATCCGCGACCTGTCCCAGTCCGTCAATCAGATGGCGGAAGGCCTGCAGCAGTTGACCGGTTCCATCCGGACTCATGAGCGGTCGCTGCTGGTTTCGCAGATCGCGGCCGGACTCGCGCATCAGCTGCGCAACGCCCTGACCGGCATCCGCATGGCGGTGCAGGTCCACCAGCGACGCTGTCCGGCGCGGGAGGACGCCAGTCTCGACGTCGCCCTGGCCCAGCTGTCGCTGACCGAACAGCAGATTCGCGGCCTCCTGAGTCTGACGCGCGGCGAGCACAGGTCGATCATGCCGGGTCCGGCGACGGCCCTGCTCAATGAAATCGCCACAATGATTGAGCCGGTCTGCGAACACCGGCGGATTGCGTTCACCTACAATGCCGATTGCGACCGGGCCGCCATCGTCGCCGACGCCGACGCCTTCCGATCGGCCGTGCTCAACCTGTGCATGAACGGCGTTGAGGCGGCGGGGCGCCCGGGAGAGCTGTCGCTCGTCGCGCGGCAATCTGCGGGCATGCTCGAAGTGGCCGTTTCCGACAATGGCGCCGGCGTGCCGCCGCGAATTCGCGATTCGCTGTTCACGCCGTTTGTCACGACCAAACCGGAGGGCGTCGGCCTCGGGCTGGCGCTGGCGCGCAGCGCCGCCGAAGACCTGGGAGGCGGCGTCGAACTGTGTCGCGACAATCAGCGGACAGTGTTTACCTTCCGCTGCCGAATCCAATCGCCGCCCATGCTGGCCTCCTGAAGGAATCGTTTCGTGAGCCAGGTGCTGATCATCGATGATGAGCCGACGATCTGCTGGACGTTCGAGCAGGCGCTGACGGACGCCGGGCACGACGTCCACACGTTCGCGTCGGCCGAAACCGCGCTGGAGGAACTCGACGGCCTGCGGCCGGATGTCGTCCTCCTCGATGTCCGCCTGCCCGGGATGAGCGGACTGGAAGCGCTCGGTTTGCTGCGGCAGCGGCTGGACGCAACTCCTGTCATCCTGATGACGGCGTTCGGCAGCCTCGACGTGGCCGTGCAGGCCATCACCGACGGTGCGTTTGACTACCTCCCCAAGCCGTTCGACCTCGATGCGGCGGTGGACGTCGTTTCGCGGGCGCTGGCCGTTCGGCCTCCATCACGCGTGGGCGCCGAACGACGGGCCGCGGACGCCGCCGAGATCATCGGCCGGTCGCGCGCCATGCAGGAGATTTTCCGCCAGGTGGCGCTCGTGGCGCGGGAGGACGTGCCAGTGCTGATCACCGGCGAGAGCGGCGTCGGCAAGGAGCTCGTCGCGCGGGCCATTCACCAGCGCAGCGCCTTCGCCGGCGGGGCCTTCGTCCCGATCTGCATGCCGGCACTCAGTCCGCAACTCATCGAAAGCGAACTTTTCGGCCACGTACGCGGTGCATTCACCGGGGCGGAGCGCGACCGCACGGGATTGCTCCAGTCAGCCTGCGGAGGCACGGCGTTCTTCGACGAAATCGGGGAAGTGCCGCTGCTGCAACAGGTCAAGCTGCTGCGGATTCTCGACGACAAGCAACTCACTCCCGTCGGCAGCAGCACCGCGCAGCCGGCATCCTTCCGCCTCATTGCCGCGACCAACCGGTCGCTCGAACAGCTCGTCGACAGTGGCGGGTTTCGTGACGACCTGTACTACCGTTTGCGGGTATTCCCCATCCAGGTGCCGCCGTTGCGCGAACGGCGCGACGACATTCCGGAACTGGCGCGGCACTTTCTGCTGCTGGCCGGGGGGGAGCGGCATCTGCGGTTGTCCGACTCCGCCATGGCAGAATTGCAGGGGCGGCACTGGTATGGAAACGTGCGCGAATTGCGGGCGGCGATGCAGTACGCGGCGGTGGTGACCCGCGGTGAGCTTGTCACTCCCGACGGCTTGCCGCCCTCGCGCTCGCCAGAGAACGCCGCGCGGGACAAACTGCCGGAGCAGATCCGCGAGGAACTGCGAACGTGGGCGGCGGCCCGCGCGCGGGACTCGGCAGACCTGTACCTGCGATTCCTGGAGGAGTTCGAGCGGCCAGTGATCGACGTGGCGCTGGAAGCCTGCGGCGGCAACCGCAGCGCCGCGGCCGAACTGCTCGGACTGCATCGCGAGACGCTGCGAAAGAAGCTGGGGGGGAAGTAGCGGCCGGAAACCGGAGATCGGACGTCAGTAGCCAGAGGTCAGAGGTCGAAGGCAATTCTGTTCAGAGCTCGGCTTGGTGCGTGCGTGTGTCGCCTGGCGAGTCTCGCAGTCCGACCCCGGCGTCGCACCCAAGCCGACCCCAACGGGGTCGCAGAATGTAGCCGGGGGTTGAGCGCAGCTCGCCGTCAGGCGAGCGGAGCGATACCCCCGGTTAATGGCGCGCAACATTCCTCCCTCCCCCCGTTTTTTGGGGGGGGGAGGGCCGGGGAGGGGGGCGGAACGGTGAGTGCGTCCTCCATGTGAATCAGTTCTGAAGCAGCGCCGATCGCGCACTCGCAGCGACGCGTGAATTGGCCCCTCACACTGGTAACCTCCAACAATGCCCAGGCGCCGCGGCCTACCTCACCCAGTTCTTCGGGAAGCCTTCGAGAGGCGATGACTCGTCAGGCTTCCACAGCGCGACGTCGTGGATCCGCCGCGCCAGGTCCACGTCGCTCTGCGTAATGCCCTTGACGCGGTGCGTCTGCAGTTTAACCACGACCTGTGCGTAGCCCAGTTCCAGGTCCGGATGGTGCCAGGCGGCCTCGGCCGCGTAGCCGATCGCGTTCGCCAGCAGGAGCGTGTGCGGCCAGCCGGGCGTAACGTACTTGCGACGCAGCCAGCCGTCGCGAATCTCCCAGCCGGGGAGGGATTGCAAGGCGGCTTCGATCTGTGCCGGGGTGAGGACAATGTCTTCGGGCATGACGGCCTCGACGATGAAATGACCAAAGGGACGAATGTCGAACGCAGCGAGGTCCTGCGACATTAGGGCATTTTTACATTCTTGCCAGCGGCGAAGATTGTCGCACGGCTGCTTTCCCGATTGTATCAGCGAGGGCGCAGCCGCCGAACAATCCGGGTTTGTCGTCAAGTCGCAGAAAGGCAACCGGGGTTCTGCGGCGCGGCTCGGAAGGCGCTGTTTCGCCGACCGCTGCTGGCCGGGCACGGGAGTGCGGTGTATTCTCAGAGCGGAGTCGCGGCCGACGCTCCATCTGCGGCCGTAGATCGCAACAGCGGCAGGGAGGACCGGACCCGCACGTCAACCGACGGCTGACCTGGCGCAGGCTATGAGCAGCGAACTACGCCGTCATCCGGTCCTGGTGCGAATCTCGGACTGGCTGCTCAACTGGCGGAGCTGGTTGTTCCTGCTGGCCGTGGGCATCACGCTGCCGGCGATCGGTCCCGCCAACAGCCTCAAGCTCGACGAGGCCATTGAGTCGTTCTATTCGCCGGGCGATCCCGACCTGGTCGCGTGGACGAGAAGCAAAGAGACGTTTGGCGGTGACGAGTTCGTCATGGTCGCCTTCGAGCAGCCCGACCTGCTCACCGCCGCCAACCTCGCGTCGCTGCGCGAGTTCGCGCAGCAGTTCCGCGACCCGGCGCTGTTCAGCGTCGAACAGACGTACGACGGCAAGCGTATCACGCCGCGAATCGACTTTGCCGCGACGAAAGACCTGGCCTCGGTGCTGAACATCGACGATGCGCCGATGTTCAGCGAGCTGCCGCGAATCGTGCGCCGCCTCGTCGGCCGCGTGCTCCGCGAAAGTCTGATCGACTTCAGCCGCAACGTGCTGATTGGTGAAAAGTCGCCCGAGGGTGCAGAGTCGCAGACCACCTCCGTCATGCTGCGGCTGCTCCCCGATCAATCCGCCGAGGAACGCACGGTCACCCTGCGGCGCATCCGCGAACTCGCGGCCGCCCACGATCCGCCGGCCCACGTGATTGGCGAAGCGGTCCAGCTCAACGACATGTTCCGCTACGTCGAGGACGATTCAGCGACCCTCGGGTGGTGGACGTCGGCCCTGCTGATCATCGTCATCCTCGCGATCTTCCGTAGCCTGCGGTGGGTCATCCTCCCCTTGCTGGTCGTCCGCGTGACGATTATCTGGACGCGTGCGCTGCTGGCTCTCAGCGGACTGCGGTTGAGCATGGTCAGCTCGATGCTCGACTCACTGGTGACCATCATGGTCATCGCCGTGGTCACGCACGTCACTGTGACGTTCCGCGAGGAGCGCAAGACGCACGACCGCGTCGCCGCATTCCGGGAATCCTTCTACCGCCTGGCGCCGGCCATCTTCTGGAACTGCGCGACGACGGCGATCGGCTTCCTGGTATTGCTCACCAGCGGCATCGTGCCCGTCCGCAGCTTCGCGATCATGATGTCGATCGGGACGATGATTCCGCTGGTCGCCTGCATGCTGCTGCTGCCGGCCGGCATCCTGATGGGCAAGCGCGACGCCGATCCCGGCGAGTCGCGCGGCGAGGAACAGCTTGTGCGGAGCCTGCTGGGCGTTACGCATGCCGTGGAGCGCTATCCCTGGCCGGTCGTCGGAGTATCCATCCTGACGATCGTCGTTGCCGCGCTGGGAATCACGCGGCTGACCGTCGAGACGGACTTCAGCAAGAACTTCCGCGCCGCCAGCCCGGTCCGGCAATCGCTGGACTTCTTCGAATCGAAGCTGGGAGGCACCGGCAACTGGGAGGTCAGCTTCGACGCTCCAGAGCAGCTCGACGAAGCCTTTCTCGACAAGGTCCGCGCACTTTCGGCCGACCTGCGGCGCATCGAAATGCCGGACGGTACGCAGTTGTCCAAGGTCTACTCGCTGACGGACGGACTCGATTTCGTTCCGACCAGCATGGGGGACAGCATCGACGCCAAGCGTGCTGCGCTGCGGCAGCTGCAGCCCGACTACGAGGCGCAGCTCTACAATCCCGCAGCCGGCCGGATGCGCATCTTTTTGCGGGCCCGCGAACAGAAACCCGCGGAGATCAAGCTCGGGCTGATTGACGAAGTCGAACACGTCGCCCAGGGGTCGTTCCAGGAGGCGCGCGTCACCGGGCTGTACGTGTTGATCGCCCGCATGGTCTCCAGCCTGCTCGGCGACCAGCTCGAGAGCTTCATTCTCAGCACGCTCGGGATCAGCCTGGCGATGGGCCTGGCGTTTCGCGGTTTCTGGATCGGAGTGGCGTCGCTGGTGCCCAACGTGATTCCCATTCTGCTCGTCGTCGGCAGCATGGGATGGTTCGGCGTCCCGATCAATCTCGGCACGGCAATGATCGCCAGCGTCTCGATGGGGCTGACGATCGATTCGAGCATCCACTACCTGGTCGACTATCGCCGCGCCCGTGAACTCGGCATGGACCACAACGCCGCCATCCGGGACACGCACGCCGGCGTTGGCCGGTCGCTCGTGTTCTCCAACGTCGCGTTGATGGTCGGCTTCAGCGTGCTGTGCCTGTCGAACTTCATCCCGCTGATCTACTTCGGCATCCTCGTCAGTCTGGCGATGCTGGGTGGCCTGCTGGGAAACCTCGTCCTGCTGCCGCTCATGCTGCGCTGGGTCCCGCTGCGGATGTAATTCTTGGCTCGTGAGTCGTGCTGAATCTCGCTCGCCGGTTCCAGATTCATCTGCGAATCGGGCCGATTCCTGCGTAGCATGTCGCTGAATCCGACGTGCCCGCGGAGGCCAATTCGGCGATGACCGATCTTCCACGCAAGATCAGACTCGAATCGGGGTGGATCGCATTGATCCTGCTCCCTTACGTCGTGCTCCTGCTCGCCGTACCGCTCGGCGGCGAGTTTCCGCTGCTCGACGACTTCGACTATGCGGCCTCTGCCTGGCACCTGGCGGATACGGGCCGGCTGCGGTTCTCCGACTGGCCCGCGATGACGCTCGTCACGCACGTCGCGTGGGGGGCCCTCGCCAGCAAGCTCGCCGGAAACTCGTTCGCCGTGCTGCGCGGTTCGATGTGCGTGCTGTCGTGCGCGGCCGCGATCGCGATCTACGCCGGAGCGCGCCGCTGCGGACACTCGCGGCCCAACGGTGTGCTGGCGGCGTGGTGCTTCGCCGTGCATCCGATGACTGTCGAGTTCGAATACACGTTCATGACGGACATCACCGGGGCAGCCCTGTCCGCCATCCTGCTGGCGTGCAGTCCCGTGGTACAGCGCGCGTCGGTGCGGCGCCTGTGCGGCTACAGCGTGCTCGGCGGCCTCGCGTACCTGGCGCGGGAAACGGCTGCCATCCCGTGGATCATGGTGCTGGCAGCGACTGCGTGGCAGTGCGCCCGCAGCAGTGCTTCGTGGCGGCGTCTCGTCTGGCTGACCGCGCCGGCCGCCCTCATGATCGCCGCCTACGAGTACTGGCTGCGTGCGTTTCACGTCCTGCCGTTCAACCGGTCCTTGCCCTCGCTGGACTGGACCGCGTTGATCGGCGATCCCTCCCGGCTGCCCTTTTTGCTGACGGCATCGGGACTCGCGATGGCGCCGCTGGGCGTCATGGCGATTGCGTCCGCCGACCGCAACGCCCGGCGAATTCCGATCCTGCTCGCCGCCGCGATCGGCATCGCCGCCGCAGCGATGGTCGGTGCAGGGACCAGCACTCCCCCTCCCTATCGTGGCGACATCTTCGACCTGGGACTGCGGCCCCCGGAGATGCCGCTGGGCCACATCCCCGCATCGCTGCGCGGCCCCAGCATGACGATCGGCGAACGCGATGTGTCCGTGATGCGTGTCGTCACGACGGCGCTGGGCTGGTTCTTCGCCACGGGCATCGCCGCGGCAATCTTCGCCAGCCGGCAACTCGCACCGCTGCGTTCGCAGTTTCGCGGCGACTCTCCCCTGCCAGTAGCCAC
>JAEUIG010000121.1 GCA_016795125.1 Planctomycetaceae bacterium
CGGATCGGCGGGCCGGCAACCAGGCGTCGTCGCTGCTGCTGCTGATGACTCAGTACCAGGGACAGGGGAACACGGCGCTCGCGCAGCAGATCGCCTTCCGCATCCTGCAGCGGACGCAGGCGGTCAGCCAGGTCCAAAGCCGCAATCCGATGCAGCGCGGACAGACGCAGGACTCGCAGGCCCGCGACCAGGCGCTGCGCGTGCTCGCGCAGACGGGCGCGCTGCAACCGCTCATCGAGCAGGTTGAAGAACGGGTCCGGCAGTCGCCGGACTCGCCCCGGCTGTACGAGCAGCTGATTGACTACCACACGGCGATCGGCAATCGCGACCGCGTGCAGGAACTGCTGGAGCAGGCGGTCGCCCAGCGGCCGAACGCGCTCGTGCTCGAATTCCGGCTGGCGAAGTACCTGCAGGAGAACGGCAAGTACGACGACGCCTGCACGCATTACCTGAAGCTCATCAAGGCGCGGCCGGAATGGTTTCAGAATGAGTTCTACGAGATGCACAACGTCTTCCAGCAGGCGCAGCGCGAGAAGGAGCTCGCCGCGCTCGTCTCGGAGATGGACCTGCGTCCGTTCGGGCATCCGTATTACGTGATGAACATCGCCGAGAACCTGATCCGGGAAGAGACGACACGCGACATCGGCCTGCAGCTGTTTGAACGCTGCTTCGATCAGTTCCCCAGCTATCGCAGCTACGTGGTGTCCAATCTGTACGACCCCGAGATGTGGAAGAATGAGCGGGTCTACAAGATGGGACTCAGGGGGCTGCTCCCTGACGAGTCCACGGCCGCCGGCGAACCGTGGTACGGCGTGGCCGACCTGTCGAGCTACGACCAGGACGGCAGGGTGAACGGGATGTTCCATCGCCTGTTCGGCGGCGTCCAGGGCACGCCGCGCGAACTGGAGCTGCGAAAAGCGCTGGAAGAACGTGTCGCCGCGGTGCCCGCCTGGCACGGCGGCAAAGCGCTGCTGGCACTGCTGGATATCCGCACGGGCAAGAAGGAGGCGGGCATTGCCGCCCTGCAGACGTTGCTCGCCGACGAAGCCCTGCTCAAGGGCATGACGTCCAACACGTGCTGGATGATCGGCCAGGAACTGGATCAACTCGAACAGACGCGCGATCTGGCGATCCGGCTGTTCACCACCGCGGTCGCCGATCGGCAGAACAACAACAACCAGATTCAATACACCCCCGTCGTCCGCCTCGTCAGGCTCTACGGAGAAACAGGACAGAAGGAACGCGCCCGCGACCTGCTGCTCGACGCGATGAAGACGCGTCCGAACTACAACAACCCCGAATACGAAGCCTATCGCATGGCGGAGAACGGCGTCTTCGCCGCCGGCGAGCTGCTCAAGCTGGAGATGCCGACCGACGCCATCCGTATCTACCGCGATCTGCTCATGCAGCGGGACGTACTGCAGCAGGCCGGCAGCTGGTACGGGAACCAGCGTGACCACTTCATCCAGACGGCGCGTCAGGGTCTGGACCGCACGCTGACGACGCTCAAGCCCGAGAACGCCGAAGCCGCCATCTCCGAACTGTTATCTCCCCCGGAAAAGCAGACAGCGTCCGGGCCGATTCTGGACCTGATGCTGATTACTCCGTCCGTCGAGGCTCTGGGCCAGCAGACGATGCAGAGTCCGCTGCTGCAGTTGCTGGATTCCGTCGGCGGCACGCCGAGCGTGCAGACCGCCATTGGGGGTCGCTTGCAGCAATTGGCGGCCGAGTACCCGACCGACATTTCCGTGGCGGTCGTCCAGGCCGCAATTCAGCTGAAGCACGGCGGCGATGCGGGCTCTGGCGGCGTTGAACGACTGTTGCAGATTCTGCAGGAAACGCCGCTCGAACAGGTCCCCGAAGGACGACGGCCAAACTCGCGGCTCCGTGGCGTGGCCGCCGAGCGAATCCCCGTGTGGCTCATCGCGCGCCAATGCCTTGAACGGCCTGAATTTCAGGAAACCGGCGCCCTGTTGGCCGACTTCGCCATCGCCGGTGCTGAGCGGCAGGTCGAGGAGGCCGCGCTCGCCTCGATCCTGTTTGAATGGGGCACCTCAGCGGCCACCCGGGACAATCTGCCGGAAGCCGAACAGCGGTGGAGCCAGTTGCTCGACTTTGTCACGCGTCGCCCGCAGGCAAAGCCGAAACCGGAGCCGGCGGCCGAGCCAATGTCGTTGCGCAGCCCGGGAGGGCGACGTTTGCCGCTAGTCGAACTGGAATTGAGTACCGATGGACTCGGCGGCTCGGCGGGAGCCTCGCCCTCCCATTTCACTTCGCCCACGAGCACACAGTTCGTCGCGTTGTACGACGATGCGGCCGATGCCGTGGCCGATGACGCCGGGGCGACCGACGGCCCGGAGTTCATTCCGCCGCTGACGATGCCGCAGTTCGGGGTCACGATGGCGATCGCCCGCGAGGCGGCGAAGCGCAAGCTGCCGGCACTGTCCCTGCGGGCGGTTCGCGAAGCGCTCCTGGGTGGTCCTCCGGTGCCGGTCAACGAAGGGAACGCATCGGGGGGCAGCGGCGTCACATATGTGACGAGTTCCGGCGGCGGCATCACCATGCTGCAGCAGGGGGACAACGGGGAAGGGGCCGATGGCGCGGTGTCGTCGTCGTTGCAAAGCGTGATGTCGCTGTGGGACCCGCAGGTTTACCCCGCGAGCGACGTGTACGACGTGCTCGCGCCGCTCGTCTTTCCACCGAACCGACCCGGCGAGATCCTGCTGTACGAGGATTCCTCCGGCGTCGATGATCTGCGCGTCTCCAGCCTCGGTGCGACGTTCCTGGAATGGGCGCAGCGCGCCGACCGTCTCGACGAAGTGCGGCAGTCCATCACCGAGCGTCGCGACAGCGGGCTGGCCAAACTCGCCGCGCTGGTGCTCGATGCGCGGATCGCCCTGCTGACCGGCGACATCGCCGCGGCCGAAACGGCGCTGCGCGAACTCGACTCGGCCCTCGCCGGCAATCTCACCCAGGAAGCCGTGCTGATCGGGGCACATGCGGCGATACCCGCTCTTCAACATCCGGAACTGTTGAACGCCGCCGTGCCGGTGCTGCAGCGCGTGGTCGAGCAGCAGATTCAGGCGATTGCCATCACCTTTGAACGCGAGCCGAGCATCACCCGGCTCGCCAGGAAGATCAATGCGTCGTTGCATGCGCGCGGCGATGCGGAGGCGCTCAAGAAGTTCTACGAGGACTACCTGCGCTGCACGCAGGCATTCTACGCGCGTTACAGCGGCGAGTACGGGCTGTGGATGCAAATGCAGATCGTCGCGCAGCTGTCGGCGGACGCGGCCCGGAACATCGGCCCCGAGCTGGCGCTGGAATACCTCGGGCAGGCCGGCGACGTGACGTTCCAGGAGCAGGGTCCGATCAATACGGGCAATGCCCTGACCGCAATCGCCAGCCGGATCAGGAGCCGTTCCGCCGAGGACCGGTACGCGCTCTGGCGCGACTGGACCCTCCCCAACGACAATCGCCGCACCGTGCGGATGCTGACCGACAGCAGCATCAGCGTCGGTCTGCCCCCGGTGTTTTATCCGCTGCGCGAAGAAGCCGATGGCGCCGACCTTGAGTTTCTCAAGCAGTACGATCTGCTGTCGAACTACACGCTGCTGATCGACGCGGCGCGCGAGGCCAATGCGCTGGCCGACCTGAAACCTCGCGTGCAGGAGGCCGTCGATGCCAAGCTGCCGAATGCGGATGTCCTCTGGGCGCTGGTACTGGTGGAACTCGAGGATCCCGCAGCCATCCCTGCCGTCCAACAGTTCGCGGCCACAGTCTACGACCGCTACAAGATTCCGGAGAACGGCCGGTATCGCCAGCCCAATGTCTGGGGCGACGCGCTGATCTGCCTGGCAGCGGTCGAGCGGCCGGAACTGTACGACGCGGCCCAGCCGTTGATCGACTGGTTGATCAATGCCGAAGGCTACGTGGCCGCCGGACCGCGCTCACGGCTGCTGCAGCAGGTCGCCGAAGTGCAGTTCCAGAAGGCCGGCCTTCCCCCTGCCCTGCCGCGATTCAATCACTGGACGCAGTTTTCGCCCTCGGTATTCACCGGGGGAGATCCCGCCTGGTGGACCGTCAACGAAGGTCGCGTCGCGCGGCTCACCGGAGATTACAGCGATGCCCTGTTCCTGAAGTATCCGCTGACAGGCGCGTTCGAGTTCGAGTTCGAGCGACTCAGTTCCGGTCAGAACGCTGTCGACGTGCAGTTCAACGGGACCAGCTATACCGCCAACAGCGACTACCTGTCGATTTCGTCCGTCAGCGGTCATGACCAGGCGTACGGCCAGAAGATCGGCCTCGAGCAGCGCGCCGGTGGTTTCGAGCGCATCCGGATCGTGAGCGACGGCGCGCAGGTGAAGTACTACGTGGCCGATCACCTGCTGTACGAGGAGGCGGTGAATCCGACGAGTCCCTGGCTGGCGCTGTACGGCCGGTTCGGGACGGCCGTCATGCGGAATGTGGCGCTCAGGGGCCAGCCGCAGGTTCCCACCGAAGTGCCGCTGTTCGCAGGCGACCGCATGGAGGGCTGGAACACCAGCACGTTCGGCGAATCACAGAAGCCGTTCCGGGAGCTCGCTCAACAACTCCTGGTCGATGAGGACCAGAATCAATACCAGTACCAGCAGCAACAGCAACTACAGGACGCGGAATACATCTGGGAAGTGACTGATGGCGAACTGCACGGACGCCGCGGGGAGCATGTCGCGGACTTCTCCGCGCCGCTGTCGCCGTCCGCCGCGGGCAGCGGGTCGTTTTCTCTGACGGGGCGGCAGTCCTGGCTGTATTACGCGCGGGCGCTCGCGGCTGGAGAACGCATTCAGTACGAGTTCTTCTACGTCCCCGGCGACACCGAAATCCATCCGACGCTGGGCCGGCTGGGATTCCTGCTCGCACCCGACGGCGTCCACACTCACTGGATCAACAACGACGAGGACCGCGACACCTATCAGCTCGACGATGCGAATTCCCTGTTCGAAACGGATTTCCAGCGCAGCGCCGGCACGGTACCCCTCGTGGCGAACGACTGGAACAAGGTTGTGGTCCGGTTGACCGGATCGAGCATCGCCATCGAACTGAACGGTACGCCCGTCTTTGAACGCCCCGTAGGCCCGGCCGACGATACGAGGTTTGGCCTGTTCCGCGACGGCAATGTCGAAACCCGGCTCCGGGCGGCGACCCTGATCGGCGAGTGGTCCGGGAAGCTCCCGGCCCCCGGCGACTACCTGCTGGCCCTGAACGCGGCGCTTCCACCCGCACAACAGCGGATTGAATCCACGCTGCTCGCCGCAACCGTCCCCGGCGCGATGCAGGACTACGCCCGCGACATCCTGCTTCTCGCACGACAGCAGCCGGACGAGCAGGCCTTCGAAACGCTGCGCAACTGGGTGCTGCCCAACGACAGCCACAGCGATGTCCGGCTCTTCAGCAAGCAGGCGCCGATCGCGCCGTTGCCGCCTGTTGATGGATCGAATGTCCCGACGCGGGACGGCGAACTGCTGCTGCCGGCCTGGGAACTGGTGCAACTCGCACAGCGACTCGACCGTCTCCCCGAACTGTCGGCGACGCTCGATGCGTTTCCCGCCGGCCGTCCGCAGGATCCGATCGTGCGCAGTGCATTCCAGGTGCTGCTGAGCGCCGGAGACGGAGACGATGCAGCCGCCCGGCAGCAGATTTCGGCGCTGCAGGAGGCCTATCTCGCCCTGCCGAACGAACAGTCCGGTCCGCGAACCGACGTTGCGGCGCTCGCCGCCCTGTGGGCCGCGGCTGAACGTCCCGAACTCGGTGACGACGTGCGAGCATTTCTCGATGCCGCAACAAAGCCGCCGGAAAAAGACCTTGATTCCAATGAAGGCATGGTGGCCTACGGGGGGAGAGTGATCCAGCGATCCGGACCGGATTTCCGCGAACTCAACGACTCCTGGACGAACATCGCCGCGGCCCACCTGGCCGATCGGCAATTCGCCGACGCCGCCGATACTCTGTCGCTGTCGCAATGGACACTCGTGGCGACTGACACCGCGCCGTCGCGCGGCCTGGGTCTGCGGCCGACGTCATTTCGACGCACCGCGAGTGGATGGCAGCACATGCCGGGGCAGGTTCACAGCCAGCTCCTCTTCCAATCGCCGCTGACCGGCAAGTTCGACATCGTCGCCCGCGGCACGTTTGGGCCTCCCGCGCCGCTCCTGGTGGGCTACGGCATGAACGCCGTCGCCACTATCGGCGATCCTTATGAGACGCTGACCGCGCAACTGATGCGCAAACACGAGAAGTCCTCCGGCTTCCCTGTCACAGAGCTGCCGGAGACCTCGGAACTGCGCATTTCCGTCGATGGGACGCAGGTGAAGTACGCCATCAACGGGTCGCTGGTTCGTGAACAATTGCTTACGCCGCAGCCCGATCCGTGGATCGCGGTCCAGGCGTTCGACCCCGGTCGACGCGGCATATTGCAGAGTCTCCAGATTGAAGGGGAGCCGACGATCCCGACGGAAATCCGGCTCCTGGAGACATCGCAGCTTGCCGGCTTCCGCACCGAATACTTCGACACCGTCACGCTCGACGCTACGAACGAACAGTCGGCCTGGCAGTACCTGGGAGAGGAACTCGTGGGGCGCGGTTTCTACAACATCAGGACGCCGACGCTGCAATCCGTGCTGACCTATCAGCGGCCGATGCTGGAAGACGGCGAGTTCGAGTTCGAGACGTACTACGTCCCGGGCGAGATCGAAGTCCACCCGTGCATCGGTCGTGCGACGTTCATGCTGCGCCCGGACGGGCCAAAGCTGCATTGGCGCACCGACGCACAGTTCGAGCGCTCAGGTTTATCGTCGGACAATGAAGCGGAAATTCCGGGCGCACTGCCCGCCCCTTTGAAGGAGAAGGACTGGAATCAGGTTCGCGTTACGCTGGCCGGCGACCGGGCGACGTTGTTCGTGAATGGAACGGAGGTTGCCCAGATTGACCTCCGGGAACCGCGCGAACGCCGCAACTTCGGCCTGTTCCGGTTCGCCAATCGGCAGAAATGCCGCGTGCGCAACTTCGTCTATCGCGGCAACTGGCCAACCACAGTCCCATCGGTGGCCGAACAGGAGCTGGCGGAAAAATAGTGCTGGTGATGCACCCGTTGGAGTTCAGGCTGCAGCCTGCCGGTTTGCAGAACGACGTCGATTCAACCATGAGAGCAGCCTAAAGGCTGTACTCCAACAGGGTTTGCAGTATACACTCGTCCTCGCGGAGGACGTCGAGCAGTTCTTGCCTGGAGCAGTCGAACGATGCACGGCATTCAGCAGCGCGTCCGGGTTGTTCGCAGTCGTCAACAGTGGCAATGGCTGTGGCAGTGCGCCTCCTGGGGACTGCTGCTCGGCGGCGTGGCCGCCACCGCAGTCGCCGCCATGATGGTGACGGAAACGATCGGCCCACGCGGCTGGTTCGCCGTCGCCGCCCTGCTGGCCGTCGGCCCGATCGCCGGACTCTTTGCCGCTGTTCTCTGGACGCGCCCGCTCCGGTCCGCCGCCGTGCAGATCGACCGCAGCTGCGGGCTGAAGGACCGCGTCGCCACCGCGTGGACGTTCCTCAGCCGTCCGCACCTGTCCTCAATCCAGCAACTGCAGATCGAAGACGCCGAGGCCCGGTCGGCCGCGGTCGATGCATCGCGGGTCGTGCCGCTGCGCGTGCCGCGGACTTTCCCACTGGGAGTCGTGTCGTCCGGGGCGGCAATCGCCCTCGCCTTCATGGCGCCCGGAGCCAAGCCGGTCGTGGCAGCCGTCGCTGATCCTGTCGTCGTCAGCCAGGCGCAGCGGCTGGATGAAGAACTGGAGCAGCTGCAGGAGTTCAACCAGGAAGACCGCGACCCGGAAATCGAGAAGCTGCTGGAGCAGCTCGCGGAAACTCTGGAGCAGCTTCAACAGCCGGGCGTCGATCCGAAGGAGGCGCTGGCCAAGCTCTCCGAAATGGAAGCCGCGCTGGAAGCCCAGCAGCAGCAGCTCGCCAGCCCGCAGATGGACGCCCAGATGCAGCAGCTTGGCGAGGCGCTGTCGCTGGCCGAACCGCTGGCGACCGCCGGGCAGGCGCTCGAACAGGGAGAGTTTGAGAAGGCCGCCGAAGAAATGGAGCGTCAGGATTTGCCGGAACTGGATCGGCAGACCGAACGCGCCGTCGTCGAAAAGCTGGATCAGTTGAAGCAGGCAGCCGCCGATGGCGCGCAGCGATCGTTGCAGGAAGCTCTCGGCCAGGCCAGCGGCGGGCTCAGCGGTGCGAACCGCCGGCAGTTTCAGGAGGGAATGAAGGGCCTCGCCGGCCAGACCCGCAAGCATGCCCGCCGCAAGAAGCTGGCCAGCCTGCTGCGGCAGCAGTGCCAGTCGCTGTCGGAATGCAAAGGGGAATGCGAGTCGGCCTGCATGAACCGCATCCTGAACGCGAACAAGGGGGGCAGCGACTGGGGGACGGCCTTCAGCGGCAACGAGCCGGGCGACAAGACTGCGATGTTGAAGACCAACAAGACTCTCGACATCAAGGGGCAGGAGTCGGCCGAGGGGGACGTGGACGTCGAAACCGTCCAGTCGTCCGAGCAGCAGCAGGAGGCGGTCCGCGAGTATCGCGAGAAGGTCGAGAAGTACGAACAGCTCAGCGAGTCGGTGCTGGAGTCCGAGCCGATCCCGCTCGGGCACCGTCAGACCATTCGCCGGTACTTCGAGCTGATCCGTCCGGAAGCGGCCGAAGTCGACCAGGTGCTGGGCACGACGGGCCAGTAGCTGCGAGGCCGCTGCGACGCGCGAATATCGATGGGAGATGGTGCGCGCTGGACGGGGTACGCGCTTATTTCTGTATACAATATTCATTGACAGCGCGCGAAACTGCATTCTAATAGCGTTTGTTCGGATTTGGAGAATTCTCTCTCTCCTCCGGGCAGGTCTCATCGTCTCACGTACACGCTTCCTTTCTTCAACTCTTTGCGGGGGGTGCACATGTCGACACGTCAAAGGGCCGGCTTCACTCTGATTGAACTGCTGGTGGTCATTGCCATCATTGCGATCCTGATTGCGCTGCTGCTGCCCGCCGTGCAGCAGGCGCGCGAAGCGGCTCGGCGAACCCAGTGCCGCAACAACCTGAAGCAGATCGGTTTGGCGCTGCATAACTACGAGAGCGCGTTCGGAACGTTTCCTCCCGGCTACATGGGGACGACGACAAACTGCGCCATGGTGCGGAACTACGTGACTCCGGTCGGCGTGACTCCCGCGAATACGGCGCAGGGCTGGGGCTGGGGAGCATTCATCCTGCCGTACATCGATCAGGCCAACGTGTACAACGCGATGAATGTCGGTACGCAGCAGCTTGTCTGCGACGTGCCCCTGGCGCCGACCAACAATCTTGCCGTCGGCAACCCGGCCAGCGGACGGCACGTGATTTCATCGTTTATCTGTCCCACGGCGACGGACCCCGACGTGTTCTATGCCACCAACGGCCCGACGACGAACCAGCATTCGAAGTCGAATTACGTCGCTGTGTGCGGCGTGGATTTTACGGGCGTACTCTCGCAAACCACCTACAACGCGATGAACGCGGTTGATCAGGCGGCTTACGCTGCGGGGTTCAGGGGCGCGTTTGGCGATGGCACGAAGACTGCACCCGTAAAAATCAGGGATGAAACAGACGGGACGAGCAACACGTTCATGATCGGCGAGGCCTATCGCAAGGACAACGACGCGAACTACACCACCTGGACGACCGGAGTGGGCGGAGAGCGTCGCCCGGGGCGGTGGGTCGGCATGATCGCGGACGACCAGACGGCGAACGTGGTCCGACAGTTGAAGACGGTCGGTTCATTCGCCGTCAATGGCGGATCGTTCAACGCATTCGCCAGCCAGCACGTCGGGGGCGCGTTCTTCCTGATGTCGGATGGCGCAGTCCGATTTATCAGTGAGAACGGCGATCAAACGACCGTCTCCCGATTGGGGACCATCAACGATAGTCAGGTCGTTGATACGGGCCTGGGCTTGTGAGGTCAGCAGTAACGAGAGACCGCCTTTCCAGGAAGGCGGTCTTTTTGTTGTTTGGTCGAGTCTGATCCGCATTGCAGCGAGTTCTCTCGCCAGGTCAGCGTTGCCGTCAGAAATGCAACGCCGGTTCGGCGGGCAAATTCTCTATGTATCAGTAGCAGGCTGCGCTCTGTCAGCGTCGCAGTGAAAAAAGGGGCTTTCTGCATGGAATCTCCACGAGG
>JAEUIG010000403.1 GCA_016795125.1 Planctomycetaceae bacterium
AGTCGTCCAGCAGGTGCTGCAGCAGCAAATTGCCGGGAGCACAGTCCTTGTAATCTGCGTCAAAAGCGATCTTGTGCACCAGCAGTTCGTTCCCGATCTGCAGTGCCAGGTGGGCACCGATGTCGCGTCCGTCGGCCACCAGCACATGGGATACGGCTCGTCCTTCCGAGGCGAGCAGCGGCAGTGCGCCTGCAAAAAACTGGCGGATCGCCGCATCCGAGGCCAGATCGGTGCCGTGTTCGGCCTTCCAGGATCGCGACTCGACGTCCGCCAGGCGCGCCAGTGCGGAGGCCAGTTGTTGTTCGCTCGTCAATGCATCAATACGCGCACCCGGCAGCTTGTTCCACTTGTTTCGCGCCTTGCGCAGGTTGCCGCACAGATTGCTGCCGAGCGCCGCCCACAAATCGGCGGGGTTGGCCGGCAGATCGATCACCGAGCGAGTTCCGGCAGCTTCGACGCGACAGGTCAAACCCTGCTGCGTCACGAGGGAATGTGTCGCGTCGACCCGCGCGAACTCGATCATCGACGCTGTTCGACGGTCGACGGGCGTTCGCAGGAGAGCGTCGAGCACGCGCGGCAGATCGTCGCGACGGACGGCGAGCGATGCTCCCTCCAGCGGCACTTCGTCGGGGACGACCAGTGTGCAGCGCGACCGCCGGCCCGCGCCGGCGCTCACGACTTCGAGCGGAATGAGTGCCAGCAGGTCGTCCGCAGTGCGGCAGACAGCGACGCGGATGTCGCGGACAGAATCCCGATGCAGCGCCAGCCAGGCGGATTGCCATGCCGGATGCGTGGCGGGATCGCGTTCATCTGTGTCCAGCGAGTCCCACAGCCGGCGCCACTCGTTCCAGAGCGGACCGGTTTGCGCAGCGAGGTCCTGCCACGCGCTGGACGCGCGTGTGAGGAGTTCGGCTGTCACCTCCGGTGGCAGTGACCCTGTCGCGCGATCCCCGGGTGCACGTTGTGCGTGCACCGGCAGGACGGCCGAATCAGACTGCCAGAGTGGTGACGGCGTTGTGGCAACAACCGTCATGCAAGGGACCAGACCGTGTGGCGCGGAAGTCCATCGCTCGTTGAGAATTCATGCCGCACAGAGGCCGCCGCGTCCAAAGGACGTTCGAGACGTGGCGGCCGAAAGCAGCAGTTCGGTCGGGCCAGCCGGCAGAATTGCTAGCGGCGTCACAACCGGCTCGTGGTGGAATACTGGCTTCAGTCCATCACGGATGTGCGGCCGATACTCGATCCTGCGTGCGCAACACCTGGCGGGGGTTGCTGCGCATGAACGGCGTGGCGCGGAGAATGCCGGCTGTCGCCGGCCCTCACCCCCGGCACCTCTCCCGGGGGGAGATCAAGTCGTACACACGGACAGACCGCTACTTTGCGGCCAGCTGCTGCCGGTAGTAGGCGACGGCGCGTTCCAGACCGGTCTTGAGCGGGACGCGCGGCGTCCAGTGGAGCAATTCCTTCGCGCGCGTGATGTCGGGACAGCGGCGGCGCGGATCGTCTTTCGGCAGCGGACGGTGGACGAGCTGCGACTTCGAGCCGGTGACTTCGATTACCGCCTGCGCCAGCTCGATCATGGTGTTCTCGACGGGGTTGCCGAGATTGACGGGTCCGGGATGTTCGTCCTGCTCCATCATCTTGAGAAAGCCGTCGATCAGGTCGTCGACGTAGCAGAATGACCTCGTCTGCGTGCCGTCGCCGTAGATGGTGATCGGTTCGTTGCGCAGCGCCTGCAGGATGAAGTTCGAGATCACGCGGCCGTCATCGGGCGCCATTCGCGGGCCATAGGTGTTGAAGATGCGGACGATGCGCACCTGGACGTCGTGCGCCAGGTGGTAGTTCATACACAGCGATTCTGCGACGCGCTTGCCCTCGTCGTAACAGCTGCGTGGTCCGATCGGGTTCACATTGCCCCAGTAATCCTCGGTCTGGGGATGGACGTCGGGATCGCCGTAGACCTCGGAGGTTGAGGTGTGCAGCAGGCGCGCGCGGCAGCGCTTGGCGAGGCCGAGCATGTTGACCATGCCGACCGTCGAGGTCTTGATGGTCTTGATCGGGTTGTACTGGTAGGCGACGGGCGACGCCGGGCAGGCCAGGTTGAAGATCCGGTCGCACTCGAGGACGAGCGGCTGCACGATGTCGTGCCGGATCAGTTCAAACTGCGGGTGCCCGATGAGATGCGCAATGTTCGCCTTGCGGCCGGAGAAGAAGTTGTCGACGCAGATGACATTGTCTCCGCGCTCGATGAGTTTCTCGCACAAATGGCTGCCCAGAAAGCCCGCCCCGCCGGTCACCAGAATCGTCGCCATGCGTGTATTGCCCGCGTAGAGAAGTTGATTTTCGACGTAACGTATCGGGGGATACGACTTGTGGCAAATGGATTCGC
>JAEUIG010000427.1 GCA_016795125.1 Planctomycetaceae bacterium
ATTCCGGCCCCAGTGATCCGCCGCGAAAAACATAGACCAGCAGCGCCGCGAATCCCAGCAGTGCCATCGTCCACGCCGCCAGCGCCGGCGACAGTCTCCGCGTTGTGCTCGTCCCGGCCGTGGACATTGTGGCGACAGCGGCCGCCAGTTCTCCGTCGGCCGCGAGCTGGATGGCCAGCGGCTGCCGGCAGTCGGGACACGGCACCGTTCGTCCGGCAAAGCTCTTGTCTTTGAGCCGCAACCGCGCTGCGCAATGGGGACAGGCAATCTGATGCACGGTCGGTGGTCTCGGCGCGCGTGCGGTTACTCGGGCGCCGGCGGCAGGGCCAGCGGCGTCAGGTTCTGCTGATCGGCGAACTTGCGGGTCATGACGTGCAGCGTCTGCGACGGCTCGTCCACAACAACGACCATCTGCAACTCGTCCTTGCCGTCGCCGTCGTACTGGCTGACGATCCGGCTGAGGGCGACGTCGGCCGGAACTTTGCCGAGGTTGAACGTCTGCGGCATATTCTGGGTGTAGCCCGCGTCTTTCAGCGCGTCGCCATCAATCTCGAGCCTGGCGTCGATCTCGTTGCAGAGGTAGGCGAGTGCATCTCCCAGCGGCGTGCGGCGAAACTCGGCGTCGACCGTCACCTTGAGCCGCTCGGCAACGGTTTTCGGGAGCGCCGGACTCTCGGCGGCTACGGTCGGTGCCGGCCTCGACCCGCTGCCTGCACGGCGGGATTCGTCAGCCGTCAGCACCGCCGCCAATGCCAGGTTCGGCGCGGCCTTCGCCGGCAGCAGGGTGGTGAACCTCGCCTGCCGCTCGCCGATGGTCACGACGGTCGACTGCCGCGCCGCTTCGACCATCGCCGGTAGCCGCCCGATCAGTTTCCGGGCTCCGTCGTGCCGGGGGTCGAGCGACGCGACCGCCGCCTGCAACTGCTGAGGGCCGCGCGTCATCCGGTCGGAGAGCGTCTCGGCCAGGCGACCGGGACTTACGACTTTGTCGGCTCCCGCCAGCCGCGTGCGGAACGACAGTTCGGAATGCAATTCGTCCCCGAGGTGCACGCTCCAGCAGGCCGTTTCACAGTCCTCGCCGAGAAGTTCGAGCAGCGGGCGCAGTGCCGGGCGGGCGGCTTCGGGAAGCAGCCATTCCTCGTGTCGCCGCACGTCGTCAACCTCGAAGGCGATCGTGAACAGCCGCTCGCGGTCCGATGCGCCGAGCAGTTGCAGCAGGCCGTCGGTCGTGTTGTCGTTCGGTTCGTCGGCCCATTCGGCGATGTCTTCGGCCAGCCCGGCCGGGCAGATCGCGATCGTCCGCTCGTCCTTGATGAGGTACGCATGCGACTCCCCGCGATACAGCCGCAGCGAGCCGTCCGGGCGCAGCGCCTCGCCGCGGAACTCCTCGACGAGGTCCGACAGCTTCGCGGGCTGCTTCAGGCGCACGACGCTGGCAACCTCCGGCGTGGAACCGGTCGGACCCAGCAGGATGCCGATCAATGCTTCGTCAATCTGTTCCGGCGGTCGCCGGCAGGTTTCGGCCAGTTGCTGTGTGATCCACTCAGTCACCGGAGGCGTCAGTGTCGCCCGTAATTCCGCGAGGGCCGGTGCGTCGGACCACAACTGCGCCGGATGCAGATGGATCACCAGGTTCACTCCGCTGGGCATCATCGTCAGGTCGATCGGCGCCCCTTCAGTCGGCCGCACTCCCGCGACCAGCCTGGCGTTCGACTCCAGTACCGAAGCCGACACCGGATTCGAATCGATCGCCATGGCCGTGCTGCCATTGGCCGGCGATGATGCCGCCCGTTGTGCCGGCGTCCCTGGCCCAGCCGAGGTCGGCACGTGTGACCGCAGAAAAATGAACACACCGACGATCAGCAGTGCCGTAACGGAACCGGCGCCGATGGCCGCGTTGCGACGCCGCGCGCGCTGTCGGCGAATGGCGGCCAGCATGGTTGACGATTCTGCCGGCGCGTCCGCATCCGAGAGGGCCGTGGCGGCGGGCGACCAGGCGGCGAAAATGTCGGTCGGATCGGCGTCCGGTTCCGGGACCGGCTGCAGCTCGATGACCGGCTCCGGTTCCTGGAGCACAAACGAATGTCCGCAGGCGGCGCACTTGCCCCGCTTGCCGAGATAGCGACGGTCGGGAAGCTGCAGCGACTTGCGGCACTTCGGACAGGGAATGCGCAGAACGGTCATACTGTTTATCGCTGAACGACAATTCGCCTCTGCTTAGCGACGCATCGCAGATGCGTCTACGCCCCCGGCGTCGCCTCCCCGCCGAGAGTCACTGTGACGGTGGTGCGGCGGCCGTTGCGGAGTACGGTGATGTCGACCGCGTCCCCGGGCTTCTTGCTTTCGATATGTCCGAGGAAATCTGCCGGCTTGGCGACCTTCTCCCCGTCGACTTCCACAATGATGTCGGCCCCGCCCCGATCCTCGAGCACGACCGGGCCGCGCCGTGTGGTGCGCGGACCTCGCAGCCCCGCCTTCTCGGCCGGACCACCCGGCACCAGCCTCGCGATTCGCAGACCGTCGTCCACCGGCGTCACGTGCGTGATCCCGATGTCGCCGCGAATCACGCGGCCATGCTCGATCAGTTCCGGCACCACGCGCTTCACCAGGCTGATCGGGATCGCGAAGCCGATTCCCGCGCTTTGATGGGCGTCGGCCGTGGCGATGGCCGTGTTCATGCCGATCAGATGGCCGTGCGCATCCAGCAGCGGGCCGCCGGAGTTTCCGGGATTAATCGACGCGTCGATCTGGATGATCGACTTGATCACCCAGTTTTCGCGAATCTCCAGCGAGCGGTTCAGGCTCGAAATGATGCCCATGCTCATGGAGCGGTCGAGACCGAACGGATTCCCCAGTGCGAACACCCGCATGCCGACGCGCAGACGGTCCGAATCTCCCAGGGTGGCCGGGAACAGCTCGTCGGCCGGCGCTGCGATCTTCAGCACGGCGATGTCATTGACCGGGTCCGCGCCCACCAGTTCCGCGTCGTACTGCTCCTCGTTGAACAGCGTCACCTGCACCTGCCGCGCCCCTTCGACGACGTGGTAGTTCGTCAGGACGTGGCCGTTCGTATCGAGGATCGAACCGGACCCGCTTCCTGGCTCCGGGATCGCCGTCATGAAAAAGCTGCGGGACCGCACCGACACTGTGGAGATGTTCACCACGCTCCGGTTGACGGTTTCGTAAACATTGACGTTCACCACTTCGTCGGGCGTCAGGCCGTCGCTGTTGAACAGACCCTCGATGGACACCGGCTGTGCCGGGGGAACGGTCAGCGGGCCGGACGTACTCCGCGCCCTGGTCGGCGCCGGGGGCGCCGCGGCGGCGTTCGGCGGCGTCCGTTCCATCAGCCACACCGTGCACAGACTGCCCAGCATGGCAACCGTCAGTGTGTAGGCCATTGCGCGCATTTTCGTTCGCTCCCGTCACCGCACGTCTTGAGTCCGTTCCTGAACCTTCACGTTACGCAGTTTGCCGCAACGGCTCAAGGCGAGCCGCTTTCCGAAGAATTTGACACAAAGGCGCGGAGACACAGAGACGCGCAAAGGAAGAAGAACAATTGTGGGCCATTACCTCTCCATCCCGATCAGATTCCACCATCCCGATTTAATCCGAGTCCCTGCGTTCCTCCTTTGTGCGTCTCTGTGTCTCTGCGACTTTGTGTCGATCTTTTTCTATAATCCCGGGTACCTCTCACGCATCGACGGACCGACATGACTGCCCCTCGCCCCTTCGCGCATCTCCACTGCCACACCCATTACAGCCTGCTCGACGGCGCCAACCGCATCGGCGATCTCGTCAAGCAGGTCAAATCCCTGGGGATGAATTCCTGCGCCATCACCGACCACGGCAACCTGTACGGCGCCCTGGAATTCTATCAGAAGTGCAAGGACGGCGGCGTCAATCCGATTCTCGGCTACGAGGCGTACATCGCGCCCGGCAAACGGACCGACCGCTCCGCCGCCCGCATGAAGGACGCCGCGTTTCATCTCACGTTGCTGGCGATGAACCGCACCGGATTCAAGAACCTGACGCGGATGGCGTCCAAGGCCTTCCTGGAAGGCTTCTACTACAAGCCGCGCATCGACAAGGAGCTGCTGCAGCAGCACTCCGAAGGCATCATCTGCCTGTCCGGATGCGCGTCGAGCGAACTCTCCCGGAGCCTCCTCGCCAGCGATCTCGACAAGGCCGAACAGCTCGTCCGCTGGTACGTCGATGTCTTCGGCGACCGGTTCTATATGGAAATCCAGGACGGCGGCGTCGAGATCCAGCAGTCCTGCGCGGAAGCGACGATTGAACTCGCCAACCGCATGGGACTGCCGCTCGTCGCCACCAACGACGCGCACTATCTCTGTGAAAGCGACGCTCCGATGCACGACGTGCTGCTGTGCGTCAACACGAAGTCCGTTCGCAGCGACACAAACCGGATGAAGATCGATACGAACCAGCTCTTCGTCCGTTCTCCCGACCAGATGTACGACGCGTTCCCGCGCGTTCCGGATGCCGTCGCCCGCTCGCAGGAGATCGCCAATCGCTGCGACATCGACCTCGATCTCAAGACGCGGCACTTCCCGGTGTTTGCGCCCCCGCCGGGCCTGACCGATGTCCAGCATCTCCGCGACCTGGCCGTCAAGGGGTTGTACTGGCGCTACGGCGTGAACCCCGACCCGAAGTACATGGACCGGCTCGATTTCGAACTCGCCGTCATCGAGAAGATGGGGTACGCGAGCTACTTTCTGATCGTCTGGGACTTCGCCCGCTTCGCCCGCGAACAGAACATTCCCTGCACCGCGCGCGGGTCGGCCTGCGGCGCGCTGGTTTCCTACGTGCTCGGCATCAGCGACATCTGCCCGATCGAGTACGACCTGCTGTTCGAGCGGTTTCTCGATCCGAGCCGCACCGAAGCGCCCGATATCGACATGGACTTCTGCCGCGACCGGCGCGAGCTGGTCATCAACTACGTCAAGCAGAAGTACGGAAATGAGAACGTCGCGCAGATCGGCACCTTCGGCACGCTCAAAGCCAAGGCCGCCATTCGCGACGTCGCCCGCGCGCTGTCGGTGCCACTCGGTCGTGCCGACGAAATCGCCAAGATGATCCCCGAGACCCTCAACATCAAGCTGAAGGACGCGCTCGAGGAAAGCCCCGAACTCAACGAGCAGTACCACCGCGATGCGCTGGTCAAGGAAGTCGTCGACATGGCGATGGCGATGGAAGGCCTCGCCAAGAGCGCCGGCACGCATGCCGCTGGCGTCGTCATCGGCGACCAGCCGCTCATCGAGTACGTCCCGCTGCAGAAGCTCTCCGGCAAGGAGGACATCCTCACCCAGTGGACCGACGTGGAGAAGGCCGGCCTCCTGAAGATGGACTTCCTCGGCCTGCGCAACCTGTCGATTCTCGACAAGGCCGTCCACAACGTCCAGAAGCACCGCGGGGTCGCGATCGTCCCCAAAGACCTGCCGCTGGACGACAAGGAGACATTCGCACTGCTGCAGCGCGGCGAGACGAAAGGCATCTTCCAGCTCGAGTCGGGCGGCATGCGCGACCTCCTGACGAAGATGAAGCCCGACAAGTTCAACGACATCATCGCCACGTCGGCGCTGTATCGTCCCGGGCCGCTCGAAGGCGGCATGGTGATGACGTATGTAAACGTCAAGCACGGCCGCGAACCGGTGCCCAAAGTGCACCCCATCGTCGACGACGTTCTGGTCGAGACCTACGGCGTCATGGTCTACCAGGAACAGGTAATGCGGATTCTGAACCGGCTCGGCGGCATCGAGCTGGCCAAGTCGTACCAGTGCATCAAGGCGATCTCGAAGAAGAAGCTGGAGATGATCGCCAAGTACCGTGAGCAGTTCATCGATGGCGCGGTGAAGAACAACATGTCGGCCGGTCAGGCGGAGGAAATCTTCGGCCTGATCGAGAAGTTCGCCGGCTACGGCTTCAACAAGTCCCACAGCACCGCCTACGGCGCGATCGCCTACCAGACGGCGTACCTGAAAGCGCACTACCCTGAAGAGTTCATGGCGGCCCTGCTCTCCTGCGGCATGGAAAGCAGCGAGCGAATCGCCGAACACACCGACGACTGCCGCCGGATGAAGATCGACGTCGTGCCGCCCGACGTGAATCGGTCGGACGTGGAGTTTACCGTGGAAGAGGATTCAGGAATCGGGATTCAGGACTCCGGGAAGAAGTCAGGAAAAAATCGCTCAGCGTCGAAGTCGGCGTTTAGCGGCGAGCCGCAGGCGACCACACGCTGCATCCGCTTCGGACTCGGGGCCATTCGCGGCGTCGGCGAAGCCGCGATGCACGCGCTGGTCGCTGAGCGCGTCGCCAACGGTCCCTATCCCAGCATCTTTGATCTGACGGAACGTCTGGATTCGAAGCAGCTCACGAAGGGCATGCTCGAAATCCTCATCAAGGCCGGCGCGCTCGACAGTCTGGGGCCGAACCGCGCGCAACACGAGCTGCTCGTCGATCGCGCCGTGCAGGGGGCGGCCGCCGCCCAGCGCGACAAGGCCCGCGGGCAGAAGAGCCTCTTCGGCGACGACTCCCCGTCTCCCGCCGGCGACGACACGCCGGCCGACAGCATGGTCCCTCCGGCCGACGACTGGACCCAGGCCCAGAAGCTGGCGGCCGAGAAAGAGGTCCTCGGCTTCTATCTCTCGTCGCATCCGCTCGCGCAGCATGACGACCAGCTCAGCGGATATGCCACGCACAAGGTCTCGCAGCTGCGCGACCTCGGCGACGGCGTCGAGGTGCTCATCGGCGGCATGATCGGCGCCATCAAGAAGGCCGCCACCAAGAAGGCCAGCCGCAATGGCCACAGCAAGTACGTCAACTTTGATCTCGCCGATCAGCAGGGAGTCGTCCGCTGCATCATGTGGCCGGACGACTTCGCCCGCGAAGGAGAACTGGTCTCTCCCGAAGCGATCGTCCTGGTGAAAGGCCGCACCGACGCCCGCGGACGCGAGCCGAATATTATCGTCAACAAGCTCTACACGCTGGAGACCGCCGAGAAGGAGTTCACAAGGCAGATCATGGTCAAGCTCCGCCGCGGCTATCATAGCGAAGAGGACCTGCAGCAGGTCCGCAGCGTCCTCAGCCAGCACCCCGGCAAGACTCCGGTCGTGCTCGTCCTCGAAACCTGGGACGACCCGCGCGACGCCGCTTCGGCCAACGGCAACGGTTCGCACGCGGAGCCGCAGCGACT
>JAEUIG010000437.1 GCA_016795125.1 Planctomycetaceae bacterium
CACGGCGTTCGTGCTAATGCTGGTGAACGGGCTGTGCTGGGCGGCGGGAGTGGAACCGCCGGAGCCAGTGACGACGGCGGAACTGGAGCGAAGGGAGGAAGGCTGGAAGTTTGTGGAGGTGTCGTCCAAAGACAACACCGATTCGATCGTACGTCCCCCACCGATTCTGAATCCCAAGTGGTATCGGTGCACGGTCCGCGTACCGCACGCGATGCGCAGACCGGAGACGACCGTCGAGGTACAAGTGCCTCCGCGCTGCAGAGTCTGGTGGAATAGCGTGCCGCTCGAACTGAGAAGTCTCGCCCCGGGAGTGGTGCAGAGAGTATCGCACCCGCAGATTCACGAGATCGCAGAGGTCAATTTGCTGGTCGTCCATTCCATGGATCCGGACTTGATGGAGTTCAGCGATCGGCCTTCCGGTTTCGGCAGTCCGAGTGTCCGAATCGCGCGGGGACCGGGCGACTTCGATCATACGAACGTGATCTCGCTCACGGGCCGCTGGCAGGTCCGTGTCGGCGACGATCCATCGTTCGCCACGCTGCCGCTGCCGGCGATCTACGGGGCTTCGCCGGACATTCTGTTCGAGCCGTAGGGTGGGCTGACCCCGGAAGGGGTCGTATCCATTAGCCGGTGGCTGAGCGAAGCGATGCCACCGGTCAATGGCGCTCTTAGAGCCCATCCGAGAACTGCAAACCAACCGGGTGGCCGGGGTTGGAGCAACGCGAAACCCCGGCGAACACACACCGGGGCTTCCCTTCGGTCCAGCCCCGGCCACCCCGTTCCGGTTTCCGGATAGGCCCTTAATCAGCATCATCCCGAAGGGATGACAGCGACGGCTGGTATGGCTGGCATCCCTTCGGGATGCGAATTCATTAACCAGCGTGTACCGGCGGTGTCGCTGCGCTCAACCGCCGGCTGATGGATGTCAGCCCTCCGGGCTGATGCCAACGCCGATTGAGAATCGGACTACGAGGCGCAGTTTGTGCCGCACAATGCGTCTGCGCGCATCACGGCAGTCGCGCGAGTGAGCAGCATTCCGCCGGTGCTGCTGGTCGTCCGGCGGGTTTCTCAGGCACGACCGGCACAGGCGTCGCCGGGTGATGGCAACGGAATCTCTTCTGCAGCTTGCGCGACCGGCGCGAAAGTTTGACGGTTCTGACGGATGATCGCGCGTCAAACTCGGGGACAGCTTCACCAACCGTTACGGCCGTTATCACCGCACCCGTTTTCGACGCAAGTCCTGTCGCAGATAACGACTTGAGAGATTCAAGCGCTCGTCCGAACCGGGACGATGAATTGGACCAGTCCCGGAATGCTGCCTGTTCGTTGCAGCGCACGTGAGCCACTTGTGCGAACAACGCGGATCCCTCCACAGGGATCGATGAGCCGCAAGGCAGCGAATGCCGGGACGGACATGGAGTCAGGAAACAATCTGGTTTGCGCCGTCAAGGGATCGAGCGTTCGGCGCGGCGCCGAACGTGAGTCCCCCGGACCCTACTACCGCGATGCCAGGCACAGGACGGATGGCCCGTCCGTCCTGCGGTGAGGACGGCGAAACAAGTCCCAATGGAAGGAGACGCTGCGATATGAAGTCGATTCGAACTCTGGCGACGGTGGTCGCGGTGTTCGGCTTGGGGGGGTACGCCCAGGCCGGGCTGCTGGATCACCTGTTCGGACACGGGGGGGGGAGCGGATGCTGCGACACTGCATGCGATGCATCCAAGTGCTGCGAATGCGCTCCGACCTGTGAACCGGAATGCTGCAAGCCGGTCATCATCCGGCCTCAGCAGAACGTGTACCTGTACCAGCGGCAGCTGTCCTGCCTGAAGCCGCCCGCATGCCACGATCCGTGCGTGGACCCGTGCGTCGATCCCTGCTGCGATCCTTGCCTGACCGGCGCGGACGTCGGCGTGGCGACCTGCGGCCCGAACGGCGAGTGCTGCGCTCCCAAGGCGTGCTTCCCCTGCAACACGCCGGTTGGCGAACAGTACGCCCAGTGCCCGACCGCGTGCGGACCGTCGAACCACAACTGCGCCGGGAACTGCAACGGCGAATGCGGCCCGAACGGCCACTGCTGCCCGACCGATCCGTGCTGCCCGGCTGATCCGTGCTGCCCCGGCGAAGGCTGTGAGCGGGACTACGAAGAAGCGTGCGAAGTCGCGCAGCTGATCTACCAGGCCCAGACCGCCTGCGACGCGGAAGACCGCGAAGCGGCTGTCGATGACCTGACGGATTACGACGTCTGCTGCTACCCGGAGATTATGGCGACGCTGCTGTACTCGCTGAACGACGCGGATCCGGAAGTCCGTGAAGAAGCCGCCGACGAACTCGGCGACGTCTTCGAAGATCACCCGGAAATGGCCACCCAGTGCGTGATCGACCACCTCACCTGTGCTCTCGCCGACTGCAACGACGACGTCGTCGCCCAGGTCGAAGAAGCCCTCGAGCAGGCCGGTTACGAAATCGTGGACGCCTGCGACGTGGATGACGTCTGCTGTGTCGCTGGAACGAACTGCGCTCCGGGCTGTGCCCCGAGCGGATACGCTCCCGCAACGCAGCCGGCCCAGCCCGCCCCGATGCCGATGAACGGCGAAGGTGCGGCCCCGGCCCCGGCTCCGCCGCAGGACACGAAGGCCTACTTCCCCCGGACTGCCCCCCAGGGTCAGCCGGCCCGGAAGTTCAGCCTGTCCAAGCTGTTCAGCATGAACTAGGCGTCTGACGGAAACGACAGCGGCCTCCGGTGAAAACCGGAGGCCGCTTTTTTTCGTTTATGGTTGATCGTTTATGGTTTAGCGAAGGAAATCGGAATCTCGGATTTCCTTTGGTCGATCAACCATCAACCATCAACCCACCACCACGGGATTGCTGAGCGTCCCGATGCCGGTGATGGTCATGCTGATCTGGTTGCCGGCCTGGAGTGCGAATTCGTCCGGCGGGACGACTCCCGTGCCTGTCAGCAGGAAGGCGCCGTTGGGAATCTCGTTCTCACGCATCAGCCAGCCCGCGAGTTCCTCCAGCTTGCGCTTCATCTGGCTCAATCTCGTTTCGCCGCTGAACGCTTCTTTGCCGCTGCGCTGAATGACGACCTTGATGGTTGTCTCCTCCGGGACCAGCGGTTCGTCGGTGAGCTGGATCACCGGACCGAGTGCACAGCACTGCGAGTAGAGCTTGGCCTGCGGGAGGTAGAGGGGGTTCTCGCCTTCGATGTCGCGGGCCGACATGTCGTTGCCGATCGTGTGGCCGACGATTTTCCCAAGCGGATTGATGGCGAGCGTGAATTCGGGTTCGGGGACCGACCAGCGGCTGTCGCGGCGGACGCGGACCGGCTCGCCGGGGCCTGAGACGCGGTTGGGAGTCGCCTTGAAGAACAGCTCCGGACGATCGGCGGTGTAGACGCGGTCGTAGTGGGTCGCTCCGTGCTCGGACTCTTCCATGCGGGCGACCTGGCTGCGCTTGTAGGTGACCCCGGCGGCCCAGACTTCCTGCCGGTCGATGGGCGCCAGGAACGTGACTTCGGTAACGCGAATCTGGCCGGCGTTGGGATCGATCAGGAACCGGGCGAGACCGGCGGGATCGGCGGAGTGCAGGATGTCAGCCAGCGAGCGGCAGTTCTCGACCTGGGAGAGGTCGAGCAGGCGGATGGCTTCGGCCTCGACGGCGGCGACGTGCGTGGCGCCGTCGGCCAGTCGGATCTTGGCAAGTTTCATGAGTCCAGCTTCCGGAATTCGCGGAGGGCAGTGAGCGTGCGCTGCATGTCGTCGGGGAGCGGCGCTTCCCACGCGACGCGCTGGTTGGTGACGGGGTGCGTCAGTTCCAGCCGCGCGGCGTGCAGCGCCTGCCGGGAGATCAGCGTACTCTCGTCGGAGGCGTTTGTCGCCTCCGGCGCAACCTCTTTGAGCAGCAGCGCGGCGTGTCCGCCGTAAACGCGATCGGCGACGATGGGATGTCCCAAGTGCCGCATGTGCACGCGCAGCTGGTGCGTGCGGCCAGTCTTCGGCAGCAGCCGCATGTAGGAGAATCCGCGGAACCGTTCGAGGACCTCGTACCGGGTGACAGCCGGCCGCGATTTCTCGCCCGGCTCGCAGACCATCATCTTCTCGCGGACCTTCGGGTGCACGCGGAGATGGGTCTCGATCAACCCGGTATTGGATTCAACGGTCCCGCGGACGATGGCCCGGTATTCCTTATGGACCTCGCGGCGCTCGAACTGTCCGCTGAGGAGGTTGTGAATCGTGTTGTCCTTGGCGATGATGATGACGCCGGTCGTGTCGCGGTCGAGACGATGGACGATGCCGGGTCGAAGTTTGCCGGCGACGTCGCTCAGCCCGTCGAAATGGAACTGCAGTGCCGCGGCCAGCGTGCCGCGGTAGTGCGCCTTGCCGGGATGAGTGACCATGTCGGCCGGCTTGTTGATGACAATCAGCGCGTCATCCTCGTAGAGGACGCCGATGGGTAGGTCTTCGGGCTGCAGGCTCTCGTCCGGCTGTTCGGGGAGCCGGAAGGTGAGACGGTCGTTGACCCGCAGGCGGCGGGCCGGCTTGATCGGCAGGCCGTTCAGGCGGACGTGCTGTTGCTCGATCGATTTCTGGAAGAGCGCACGGCTGTAGTTGGGGTACAGCCGGGAGAGATAATGGTCGACGCGCCAGCCGTGCGCGCGAGCTTCTACGGTCAGGGTAACCGGCTCAGTCGACAGCGGGGGAATGTCTTCGGGAGCGTCCACAGTTGGAGTCCAGCCTTCAGGCTGTTCGATCCCGGCGAACGACTCGCATGAGCCCTTTGACTAGCCGTGACCGTAAGGGAGCGAACGACGCGTCGCGCGCTCCCTTACGGTCGCGGCTAGTAACGACTGTGTGCTCCTTACGGATTCGCCGGTGTGTCGGTAACCGGGGCCGGGTCGGAGGTCTCGGGCGTGGCGGGTTGCTCGGATGCAGGAGCGGCTGCGTCAGTGGAGGCACCCGGGTCAGTGACGGGAGCGGCCGGATCAGTGGCCGGCGCGGCGTCCAGTACCGGGGCGGCAGGATCGGTGTCCGATGCTTCCGGTTGCTCGGTCGGGACCGGATCGCTGCCGGGCGTGAGGGCATCGCTGCCGGTCGCAGGATCGGACTCGGCCGGCATGTCCGCAGGCAGATCGAGATCGGAGGGCAGGCTGGGACCGCCGAATGGATTGGACGGGAAATCGCGCGGCGGCGGACGGTCTTCCGGCCGCGGATTCTGCTGATGGAACCAGGTGTAGAATTCCGCCGCCCGGTCGGATTTCAAAGCGGCGACCCGGTCCCGCGCGAGTTGCGCGTAGCGGGAGTCTCCGAACTCCGACAGCAGCTGCTCATAAGCTTCGATCGCCGGCTTGGTGGTCGTGACCTCGCTGGATTTGGCTTCGAGGCAGACGGCGAGGGCGTACAGAGCTTTCTCGCGGACTTCGGGTTCCGCGTCCTTCGACTCGAGGACCTGCTGCAAGGCCTTTTCGGCGGAGTCGAGGTTCTCGTTGCTGGCAGGGCGATTGCTGAGCGAGAGCTGAATGCCGTCGCGGAGATACTGTTCTCCGGCCCTGAGGCGCGCCCATTGACCGACAGGGGTGCCGTCGAAGCGGGACGCGACGGCGTCGTACTCGGCCGCGGTGCTGGCGGCGGCGAGTTCGGCGGAGCCCTCGGTGCTGACTGATCCCCGGGAGCGAATCAGCAGGATGGCCCCGACGATCAGCACGGTGGCGACCAGCAGCCCGAGCAGAACCTTGTTGGTATATGGCTCAATCCGGTCGCGGCCGTGATCGATGAGTTTGCTGAGGTCGTTCTCAGCCAGTTCGTGACGGTGTTCGCTTTTCATGGCAACATCCCTGGCGCCGACTCACTGCGGACGCACCCGCAGCGCCGCAGGCGCATGCAATCACTGCGCCTCGGGCGCATATACTGAAGGAGCAAGGGCGACAACTCCTGTCGCGACCGAAGTTTAGATGGCGGCGAAGAATCGGTCAATTCGACGCTGCGCCGGGGGGCGGCGGAGACGGAATCGGCTCGGCGGGAGCGCCAGGCTGCACGTCGGCCATGCGGAAGCCGAGGCGGCTGATGTACAGGACACCGATCAGCGTCACGGGCACGAACTGCGACAACTGGTAGTAGATCGACGCGGCGAAAATCCGATCCGGGCTGATCGGATACATCTTCAGCACCACCACAAACCAGAACTGCATCACTCCAAAAAAGCCGGGGACCGAGGGGACCGCCACGCCGAATGCAACCACCCCCATCAGGACCAGTGCGCCTTCCCAAGGCAGCTGGATCCGGAACGCCCACACGGCGCACGCGATGTACAGGGCGTTGAGCAGCCACTGGGCGATCGACGTGAGCACGATGCCGCCGAGCAAGCCACCGCGTTTGAGCGCCACGAGGCCCACCGATCCGGTCTCCAGCATCCCGAGCGCCTTCTGGCCGAATCGAGCCGGCACGAGCGGAACATGCGCCACGCACCATGCCGCGAAGCGCAAAAACGGCTGCGTCCAGATCAGGTACACGACGATACAGGCGGCCACGGCGCTGAACAGCACGCCGCCGGTCTTCAATGTCGTACTGACGTCGGGGTCGACGTAATCCAGCTGGGAAACGCCGATCGCCAGGAGCACGAGGATGGTGAGCGCGTCGAGAATCCGTTCGACGGCGACCGTCGCGAGGGAGGTCGACATCGGGACGCGGTGAGTTCTGGAAAACAGAACGACGCGGATCAGCTCTCCCAAACGCAGGGGAAAGATGTTGTTGCCCGCGAATCCCGCCATGAGCGGCGGGAGCAGGTCGAGCGTCGCATCGAAGTCACCGACCGGTTTCAGCAGGAGCCGCCAGCGGTAGGCCTTGATCCAGTAGAAGACGGCGAGGATCACCCACATGAACACGAGGGTGCGATAATCGGCCTGCTCAAACGCCGTGGCGATCTCGTGAAAGACATCGGCCCAGGGCCGGCCCGACTTGACCATCCAGAGCGCCCACGCAAGGCAGGCAACGGTGACCGCGAGTCCGATCAGGATCTGGAAGGATCGCGACTTCAGGAGCGACGGTCGCGACATGTCGGAAATCGCAGGTCCGCGGAAGGAAACTCTACACACGAAATCCGAAGTCGCGAAACCGCAAGCGACGGACGCTGGCGGTTTCGCAGTTCACGGCTTCACGCCGGCGAGCTTGTGGACGATGCGCCATTCCGCATCGGTCACCGGCATGATGGAAAGGCGGGAGCCTTTCTGCAGGACGACCATCTGCGCCAGTTCCTTCGCGCCCTTGAGCATATCGCGGGTGACGGGCTGCGGGAACTTCTGTTTGAGTTTCACATCAACCATGACCCAGGTCGGGTCGTCCGGCTTGCTCTTCTCATCGTAGTGCTGCTCCTTCGGGTCAAACGCGGTGTGGTCGGGGTAGGCGGCCTTCACGACTTCGAGCGTGCCGACGATGGCCAGCGGGTCGCTGTTGCTGTGGTACAGGAACACTCCGTCGCCGACTTTGACGTCATCCCGCAGGTAGTTCCGCGCCTGGTAGTTGCGGACGCCGTCCCAGAACGTCGTCTGCTTCGGCGCTTTCGCGAGGTGGTCGATCGAATAGCAATCGGCCTCGGTCTTGAACAGCCAGTAGCGCAGGCGCGGAAATCCGAAATCCGAATAGCGAAATCCGAAGTTGCGAAGCCGCAAGCGATCGACGCTTGCGGTTTCGCCGGTTACTTACGCTCGCTGATCGCGATGTGCAAATCCCGCAATTGCCGGGTGTCGACCTCCGACGGGGCGCCGGTCAACAGGTCGGAGGCTTTCTGCGTTTTCGGGAAGGCGATGACGTCGCGAATGTTGTCGTAGCCGGCGTAGAGCATGACCCAGCGGTCGAGGCCGAGCGCGATCCCGCCGTGCGGCGGGGCGCCGTAGCGGAGTGCTTCCAGCAGGAAGCCGAACCGCTTCTCCGCTTCCTCAGCGTTGATCTTCAGCAGGTCGAAGACTTTCTGCTGCATGACCGGGTCGTGGATACGAATGCTCCCGCTGGCCGCCTCGTACCCGTTGCAGATGAGGTCATATGAGGACGCCCGCACCCGGCCCGGGTCGGTGTCGAAATATTGCTCATCCTCGGGCACCACTGAGCAGAACGGATGATGTTCGGCATCCCAGCGGTTCTCGTCGGCGTTCCAGGTCACGAGCGGAAAGTCGAGGACCCAGGCGACGTTGATCTCGGCCGGATCGTACAGCTGCAACTCCCGGCCGAGCCGGCTGCGCAGCGCGCTCAGAGCTGCCGATGTCACCTTGTTCGTGTCGGCGACGAACAGCAGCAGGTCGCCTTCCTCGCCGTTCAGCTTCGCGATGATCGCCTGCTGTTGTTCTTCCGTGAAGAACTTGGCGATCGAGGAATCCAGTTTGCCGCCAGTGACCTTGAAGTAGGCGATCCCCTTGGCGCCGTAGTCGGCGACGAGGTTCTTCATGTCGTTGTCGAGGATGCGGCGGCTGTACTTGTCGGCGGCGCCCTTGGCGTTGATGCCGCGGACGCGGCCGCCGTTGGCGATCGTCTGCTTGAAGACGCCGAACTCGCATTTTTCGGCGACGTCCTTGATGTCGACCAGTTCCATGCCGAACCGCAGGTCGGGCTTGTCGGAGCCGAACCGTTCCATCACGTCGTTGTAGGTGTACCGCGGCAGCGGCAGTTTAATGTCGATGCCGCGCATGGCCTTCGTCATGGCGGCGACGAGGCCGTCGATGACCTGCAGCAGGTCTTCGCGGGTGATGAACGCCATTTCGACGTCGATCTGCGTGAACTCCGGCTGGCGATCGGCGCGGAGGTCTTCGTCGCGGAAACAGCGGGCGATCTGGACGTAGCGGTCGAGTCCGCCGACCATCAGGAGCTGCTTGTAGAGCTGCGGCGACTGCGGCAGGGCGTAGAAGCTTCCCTGGTGGACGCGGCTGGGGACGAGGTAATCGCGCGCGCCTTCGGGCGTGCTACGGCCGAGGATGGGCGTTTCGACTTCGAGGAAGCCGAGCGAGTCGAAGTAGTCTCGTGTGGCCTTGGTGAGCTTGTGGCGCATGATCATCGCCTTCTGCAGCTCGGGGCGCCGCAGGTCGATGAACCGGTACTTGAGCCGCAGCTCTTCGTTGGGAAGCGACTGGCCTTCCGGCTCGAACGGCGGCGTCTTGCTTTTGTTGAGGACGACGAGGTCCTTGGCGCGAAGTTCGATCTCGCCGGTCGCCAGCTTGGGGTTGGTCATGTCGGCCGGACGCTCGACGACCTCGCCGGTCACCTGGACGACGTCCTCGTAGCGAAGGTCCCAGGCGGTTTTCTGGATGTCGCTGTCGTCGGACAGGTTGAACTTGATCTGCGTCTTCCCGTAGCGGTCGCGAAGATCAATGAACACAATCCCGCGATGGTCGCGGTACTTGTCGACCCAGCCGCAGAGGGTGACGGTCTGGCCGACATGAGTGCGACGGAGGTCGCCGCAAGTATGGGTACGTAACACTGAGGGGTTCCGGGGCAAGATATCCGTGGGGCGAGCGAATCGTTGAGCAGGGAGCGGAAGGCTGCCGCGCAGGCACGACACCGTACGTCGTAAACGGTTCGCAGGGGCGACATTATAGGGGCCGGCAGGGGGGTCGCAATGGCGATGCTGCAGGGGAGGATTCAGGATTCGGGATTCCGGATTCCAGGGACGGAAAGCCGAAGCCCTGGAGTGGCGGCGTTGGTGGCGGCGTCCGCGATCCGGGGTTATCAGCGATGGGTTTCGCCATACAAGGGGTACGTGTGCGCGCATCGGCAGTTGCATGGCGGGTGGTCATGCTCGGAGTTTGCTCGACGCCAGATTCTGGAGAACGGCGTGTGGCGCGCGCTGCCGGGGATCGCGAACCAGTTCCGCGAATGCGGGGAAGCAGCGCAATACCTGCGCCGGCGGCGGCGCGAGGCGATGCTTGCTGCGGCCGGCGCGAGCGAACATGCTGGTGTGCTGGCGATGGCACGGGGAGGCAGCGCGAAGCGCAGCCTCGAAGAACGGATTTACGAGGAAGGTGAAGAGAAACGGAAGCGGCTGAACGAGCTGCAGGGGGACAATCCGTGGTGGGTTGGACCGGAGTGGCGGGATGGGTGCGGGGC
>JAEUIG010000461.1 GCA_016795125.1 Planctomycetaceae bacterium
ATTCCGGCAAGAACTACGGCATCCCGGCCGACAACCCGTTCGTGGGAGTCGAGAACGCCCGCGCGGAGAACTGGGCGTACGGGCTGCGGCAGCCGTGGAAGATGCACTTCGACGCCGAAACGGGTGTCCTGTGGACGGGGAATGTCGGCCAGGATTTGTGGGAGCAGATTTTCATCGTCGAGCGCGGCGGGAACTACGGCTGGAGTGTGATGGAGGGAAGCCATCCGTTTCGGCCGGAGCGGACGCGCGGGCCGACGCCGTTCGTCGCGCCGATCGTCGAGCACAACCACACCGAGTTCCGGTCGATCACCGGTGGCATCGTGTATCACGGCAGCCGGCTCCCGGAACTCAAGGGGGCGTACATCTACGGCGATTACGACACCGGGCAGATCTGGATGTTCCGGTACGACGCTGCGACGAAGCAGGTCAGCGACCACCGGCAACTCGTCGATTCGCCATTGCGACTCGTCGGATTCGCGGAAGGCGATCGCGGCGAGTTCGCGCTGATCGACCACACCGGCGGCATGCTGCATCAGCTGGTGCCGAACGACACACCCGATACCTCCGCGCAGTTTCCCCGCAAGCTGAGCGAGACGGGACTGTTCCGGTCGACGGACGATCTCGCGCTCGCGGCGGGCGTGGTGCCGTACACGGTCAATGCGCCGCAGTGGTGTGACGGCGCGGTGAAACAGCGGTACTTCGGGCTGCCGGGTGATTCGCAGATCGAGTTCGAAGCGGTCACGTATCCGCAGCCGGCCCCCGGCGCGCGGCCGGGCTGGCGGTTCCCCGACGGCACCGTGATTGCCGAGACGATCTCACTCCCGATGGAAGCCGGCAATCCCAATAGCCTCAAGCGGATCGAAACCCGCATCCTGCACTACGAAGCGCTGATCGGGAACGAGGACTTCGGCAACCAGTACTGGCGCGGTTACACGTACGTGTGGAACGACGATCAGACGGACGCCGAGCTGCTGGACAGCGCCGGCGGCACGCGGACGTTCACAATCAAGGATGCGGCGGCCCCCGGCGGACAACGGACGCAGACGTGGCGCTATCCGAGCCGTGCGGAGTGCACCGTCTGCCACAACATGGCGGCCAAGTACGTTCTCGGCCTCACGACCGAACAGACGAACTGCCTCGCGAACATCGACGGTCGGCGCATGCACCAACTCCGTCACCTGGACGGCCTGCAGGTCTTCACCTCCCCGCTGGCCCGGGCTGTGACGGAACTGCCCGCAGTCGCCGACTATCACAACGTCGATTCGCCATTGGACGCCCGCGCACGAGCTTACCTGCATGCGAACTGCAGCCATTGCCATCGCAAATGGGGCGGAGGCAATACCGAGTTTCAGTTCCTCGCATCACTCGCGCTGGACAAGACCGGCATCGTCAATACCCCGCCCGCACACGGCGGATTCTTCCTCCCGCAGGCGGCAGTGCTCGCTCCTTCCGATCCGCTGCGATCGGTGCTGTACTACCGGATGGCGAAGCTCGGTTCCGGACGGATGCCGCGACTCGGGTCGGACGTGATCGACGCCGAAGGTGTGCAGCTCATACACGACTGGATCGCCTCGCTGCCATCGGACGGCGCCTCGTCACGGATCATCGCCGACGAACGCGCGGTACTCGACGAACTCGTCGCGGCAAACGGGATCGATCCGCAGCGGCTGGAAACGCTGCTCGCGACCTCCAGCGGCGCGCTGCTGCTGATGGACGCGATCGACGACGGACGAGTCAGCGGCGAAATGCGGAGTTTTGTCATCGTCGCCGGCAATGCGTCGTCGCAGTCGCATGTGCGCGAGCTGTTCGAGAAGTACCTGCCGGAGGAACAGCGTCCGCAACGACTCGGGGCGACAATTCAGGCCGAGACGATCCTGGCTCTGGAGGGTGATCGCACGCGCGGCCGCCGGCTGTTTCTGGAAACAAACGGCGTGCTGTGCAAATCGTGTCACAAGCTGGAAGGGCAGGGGACGGAGGTCGGCCCGGACCTGGCCCAGATCGGCAAGAAGTACGAACGCTCCAAGATTCTCGACAACATCCTCAGTCCGTCGCGCGAGATCGATCCGAAATTTACGGTCTATCTCGCGGTGACGAACGACGGCCGCGTGCTGAACGGCATCATGGTCGAGAAGACCGACGCGACCGTGTCTCTCAAGGACAACCTCGGCAAGGTCACGCAGATCAAGACCGAAGACATCGACACGCTCACCCCGCAGCAGCAGTCGTTGATGCCGGACCTGCTGCTGCGCGAAATGACGGCCGACCAGGTCGCCGACCTGCTGGCGTACCTGAGTTCGCTGAAGTGAACCTGGCAGGCGGAAGAATGGAACGCGGATTACGCGGATTGCCCTCGTTCCCAGGCTCCAGCCTGGGAACGCACTCACCACCAAGCTCTGCTTGGTGTGCCGTACGACGTCGATCAGCATTTACCGGGCATTAGTTCTATGTCCCGCACCCGCTACCGCATCTTCGCCAACGAACAGGAGTACCCCTACTTCCTGACATGCACCGTCGTCGGCTGGCTACCGGTTTTCACGCGACCATCGGCCGTGCAGATCGTATTCGACTCCTGGAAGTACTTGCAGCAGAATGCGCGGTTCCAACTGCTGGGGTATGTCATCTTGGAGAATCACCTGCATCTGGTCGCGCAGTCGCCGTCGCTGTCCGACGACTTGCAGCGGTTCAAGTCGTTCACGGCGCGCAAGATCATCGATCTGCTGCAAGAGGCAGGCGCGCTCGTACTGCTCGACCAGTTGGAGCGACTTAAGCTCGACCACAAGACCGACTCGACTTACCAGTTCTGGCAGGAGGGCTCACAGCCCAAGCAGATCAGGACGGATCGCATGATGTGGCAGAAGCTGGACTACATGCATCGCAATCCGGTCGAGCGCGGGTATGTGGACGACCCCGTGCACTGGCGGTATTCGAGTGCGCGGAACTATGCCAGGTTGCCGGGGCTGATTGATGTGGTGACGGATTGGATGTGACACCAAGCAGAGCTTGGTGGTGAGTGCGTTCCCAAGCGGAGCTTGGGAACGAGGGGAATCGGCACTGCGTTCATGTACTCGACAGGTCGCGGACGATTTCTTCGGTGCTGGCAAGTTGTTTTTTGAGGCTCTCGAGCTGGTCGCGCACGCCGGCCACTACGTCCGGCGGGGCTTTGCCGACGAAGGCTTCGTTCTTCAGCTTGGCTTCGTTGCCGGCGATGTGCTTCCTGAGTTGCTCCGCGGCCTTCGTCTGCCGTTCGAGTTCGGCCTTGCGGTCGATGATCCCTTCCAGCGGGATGTAGCCGTCGGCGTCGCCGAGCGAGAAGCTGGCCGATGCTGGTGGGCGGACGACTTCCGCGCCGGCGGCGGCGAGGACGGCCTTGGCAAGGTTATCGAACTGGGCGGCGACGTTCTGCAGGTCGCCGGCGACTTCGGCCGGCGCACGGACCATGAGCTGCAGCGGCGTCGCCGGCGGGATGTTGTACACCGCGCGAACGTTCCGCACGGCGACGATCGTGTCCTGGAGACGATTGAAGCGGGCTTCGAGAGCGTCGTCGCGGAATCTCTCGAAGTATTCGCGCTTTGGCCAAGACGCGACAATCGCTGCACGCTCAGCAGTTGTAGGACTTAGCTCTGGCTGACGCATTGCCGCCATCAGTTTCTGTCCGGGCGAGCCCCCCGACGGAGGAGCCTGTGGCAACGACCGCTCCGGGGCAATTTCATTCAGCCGCTGCCAGAGCTCCTCGCAGATGAACGGCGTGAACGGTTGCAACAGTCGCACAAGTGTGTCGAGCACGGCGAGCAGGACGCGTTGAGCGACGGCGCGCTCTTCCCCTGAATCCTGAATCCCGAATCCTGAATCCTCCCGGCGAAGCCGCGGCTTGATCATCTCCAGGTACCAGTCGCAGAACTCGTTCCAGGCGAACTCGCGCACCGTGCGGGTGGCGGCGTCGAACTGGTAGCGGCCGAGGTACTGGTCCATTTCCGCGCTGACGCGCGCGAGCCGGCTGAGGATCCAGCGGTCTTCCATGCGGAGCTGGTCGGCCGTCACCGGAGCGGGGGTGTAGCCTTCCAGGTTCATGATGGCGAACCGCGCGGCGTTCCAGAACTTGTTGCAGAAGTTCCGGCCGTACTCGAACCGCTCGCTGCCGATCCGCGCGCCCTTCTCTCCCGGATCGGGATCGAACCAGGCGCTGGTGAACTGCGAGGCCTTCGTGCATTTCGGGTTCGGGCACTTAAGCCGCGGCTTGGCCCCGCCCGCCGGGATC
>JAEUIG010000493.1 GCA_016795125.1 Planctomycetaceae bacterium
GGTCGTCAACGCCGAAGAACACCACCTCGGCCGGCAGTTCGCACTCCTGGTCGAGCAGTTCGGACGTCTGGACGGTCGCCCAGGTGTGAATCGGGTTCACGTGCATCGTCAGCATCTGTTCGCTGAGTTCATCCTCGTTGAGTTCGCCGGCAAACTGCGTCGCCAGGCTGGCGACTTCCTGAAACCAGATGTGCCCCAGACGGTTCGCGAGCGCGAGCGCTTCGACGGTATGCCGGGCGCGCTGGCAGGCCAGGTAGTCCCTCTGCCGAGGCGCGAGCTCCTGCGTATTCTCGATCCATTCCAGGAAGGCGTCGGCGTCGTCGACGTTGCCGCCGACTGCAACGGTTGGCGCGGTGTTGATGTATTCGCCGATCAGCTCGTCCAGGTTTTCGAACGCCGGCACGACGAATTCGACGGCGGCCTTCAGCCAGTCGGCGCGCTTCATGTAGGTGCCGTCGATGAAGGCGATCATCCGCTCGATGGCGGCATCATCGCCGTCGATGGCGTCGCGGAGGGCTTCGACGTCGCCCGTCGCCAGGCTCCGCGCCCACTCGGCGACCTGCGAACGGTAAGCGTCGCCGATCGACGGTGTCGCCGCCGTGCGTGTCACAATGCGAGCAGGCATGGCCGTGCCTCCAGTTCTTCCACGATGTCCCGGGCCTGCCGGACTTCACTGCGCCAGCCGGCTTCGTCCGGGAAGTTGGCGTCCCGCTCGATGAACACGGCGTCGACCTTCCCTTCTCCCTGCAGGAGCGCGAACCGGTACAGGTTCCAGATGTCGTCGGTGATCGGTTCCGAGTGGCTGTCCACGTAGAACCCGGCCTGCTCATCGTAGAAGCCGCCGGCCAGGTGCATCTGCACGCGCGACGCCGACGGCATCACGCGGCTGATGAATTCGTACGGGTCGTAGCCGTGATTCAGGCCGTTGGCGTACACGTTGGTCACGTCCAGCAGCCAGCCGCAGCCGGTCGCCTTGAGCACTCCGCTGAGAAACTGTTCCTCCGTCAGCTCTCCCTTGAACTTGAACAGGTACGCGATGTTCTCGATGTAGAACGGCCGGTCGTCGAAATAGTCCTGTACGCAATCGATGTTGCGGCAGGTCGCACCCAGCGCCGCCTTGCTGAACGGCGGGGCCGCGAAGTGGCCCATGCCGACGCCGCCGCTGTGATCGCGGGTGAACCCCAGGTGATCGCTGATCGCCGCGGCGCCGTTCTCGTCGGCGATGTCCTTGAGGGCGCTGAGGTACTGGCGGGGCGGCGGCTCCGCTCCGGCCAGCGACATTTCCAGGGCATGCACGCTCACGTAGTCGAATTCGACCATGCCCGTGTAACGGCTGGTCCGCAGGCCGCGGTGGGCCTGCTCAAACGTGATCTCGGCGGCATTGATCGCAGGATCGGCCAGCACCGGGCGATTCTCGCGTCGAATGGCGTATCCAATGGCCGGCGGCATGGCGAAGTCCTTCGATCGTCTGTGAGCAATGGGGACAGCGGGATTGCAGGCGGACCTCCGCCCGGGCGGCGGGGCTGAACCCCGCCGCTCCGTGGAAGAGATCCACCTGTCCCAAAGATCGCAGCGCGATCAGGCCTTGTTTGTTACGCGCGAATGTCCGCAGCCGTGGCATCCGTGACAGCTGCGGCAGCTCCGGCAGCTGCGGCAACTCCGGCAGCCGAAGCAGCTCCGGCAGTGATGATTGACCGTCCGCGTGGCGGACGACAGCTTGCTGACCTGGCTGACCTGGAGGACGACACCCTTGCTGGTAACGGCGTTCATGAGAGACTCTCTTTCGTGTTTCCGGTGTTGATGGGCCGCGATCCCGGTCGCGGAACAATCCGCGACAAAATGCAGGGCGGCCAATCCCATGTGATGCATCGCGGTGCGATGCGTTTGTTTGAGGACGGGCCTCACTGAGGAGATATGGTCGCGTCGCCAGCGAACCGGACAGAGATTCCGGGAAGAATTTCGGAGAGGTCGGTGGTTCTATTCGGCACTCGGATTGCTCTTGGCACGCGACCAGTGCAATTCGGCGTGTATCGCAGTTGACCCCAGCAGGGTCACAGAATGTAGCCGGG
>JAEUIG010000533.1 GCA_016795125.1 Planctomycetaceae bacterium
GGGCCTGATTTCGGAAGCGCACTCGACGTGACGAGCGAGGACACGTCGGCTGCCGATCTGTTTGATTCGGAACCGTCTCTGGCAGCGGCCGATCCGAATGCTCCCCTGCCCGCCCGCGTCTACATCGGGTGCGGACTCGTCAGCTATCCGTACGTGCAGCCGGAAACCGGCAAGACGCGGACGATGATGCTGCTCGAACCGGGCGAGGACGTGAAATTCACCACAATCACCACCGGAAATCCTGAACCGGCGCGGTTTGCAGCCACATACGTTGACGTCTTCAAGAGCGGCATGAGCGAATACGATTCGACACTGGTGTTCTGCAATCTCGCGGAACTGCAGTTCGCTCGGAAAATGCTGTTGTCGCGGCCCACCGGCCCGGATGACTGGACGAAGGGAGCGGTGACGTCGCTGCAGATCAAGCTGAAGAACTACGACGACGCGCCGCAACTCGTGGAAGACCTGATGGCGCGGCTGCCCGGCGCCGACACCGGCAGATTCCAGATCCGTACCTGGGAACAGAAGCAGGGGCCGCTGCTGCAGGCGGTCGAGGTGGAATCGGCGATCCTGAACGTGCTGCTGTTCCTGATCATCGCGGTCGCCGGGTTCGGCATCCTGGCGATCTTTTACATGATCGTCGTCGAAAAGACGCGCGACATCGGGATCCTGAAGGCGCTCGGCGCCAACTCCGGCGGCGTCATGTCGATCTTCCTCGCCTACGGGCTGGGGCTGGGAGTCGTTGGCAGCGGCGTGGGCGTGCTGCTGGGACTGGTGTTCGTCTATTACATCAACGAGATCGAGAACGCCCTGTCGTGGGTGACCGGGCGCAAGGTGTTTGACGAAACAATTTACTACTTTGACCGAATTCCGACGGACGTGCACCCGGGCATGGTGGTCTGGGTGGCGGTCGGCGCGATGGCGATCGCTGTGCTGGCAAGCGTGCTCCCCGCACGGCGGGCGGCGCGGCTCGATCCGGTGCAGGCGCTGCGGTACGAATAGCGAGCCGCCGGGTTCAACCCGTCGGTACGGCGGGACTGAACCCCGCCGCTCATTGTGCGAACGGATTTCGCCCATGTCGGTGATCAAGATGACGCAGAAATCTGTGCGGCCGGCCGTGGCGGCGAAGGCGCCGCAGCCGACGCATCTCTCGGCCGTGGCCCTGCACAAGTCGTATCGCAAGGGGGACCACAAGGTGCCGGTGCTCCGCGGCGTCGACCTGTGCGTCGGCCGGGGGGAATTCCTGGCGGTCGTCGGACAATCGGGCTGCGGCAAGAGCACGCTGATGCATCTCCTCGGGCTGCTCGATACCCCCGACCAGGGGGATGTGCGACTCGAAGGCCGGCGGATCGACGATCTCCCGGCCGCGACCCGCGACGAATTGCGGAACCTCGTGTTCGGTTTCGTGTTTCAGTTCTATCACCTGCTTCCGGAACTCACGCTGCTGGAGAACGTCCTCGCGCCGCTGATGATCCGCCACTCCGCCTGGGAATACTGGAAGCAGCGGAAAGCGCTGACCGAGTCCGCCGCTGACATTCTGAGCAAGGTCGGGCTGGACCATCGGCTGCAACATCGGCCGTCGGAGTTGTCCGGTGGCGAAATGCAGCGGGCGGCGATTGCCCGGGCGCTCGTGGGCAAGCCGCGCGTGTTGCTGGCGGACGAACCGACCGGCAACCTCGATTCCCGCACCGGCGGCGAGATCATGGACGTGCTGGGCCGATTGAACGCGGATGAACAGCTGACTATCATCATGGTGACGCATGATGAGCGGCTGGCCAACCAGGCGCAGCGGATTGTCCGGCTTAACGAAGGGCGGATTCAGACGCTGGAAGAAGCGGCGTAGGTGCGAACCCGCAAGCGTGGTTTGGCGTCTGTCGCTGAAGTCGGCGCTCCGCTACTACTTTCCTCGCCCGGCCAGTGTGCCGGGCGTTTTTGCATCCAGAATCGACATTCCGAACATGGCGCTGAAGGTCTACATCGACGGCAAGCTTCTCGACAAAGACGACGCCAAGGTCAGCGTCTACGACCACGGCCTCTTGTACGGCGACGGCGTATTCGAGGGAATCCGCGTCTACAGCCGCAAGGTCTTCCTGCATGCCGAGCACATCGACCGGCTGTATGAGAGTGCGCTGGCCATCCGGCTGACGATCCCGCTCAGCAAGGCGGAGATGATCGCGGCGGTCGAGAAGACGGTCGCCGCCAATGGTCTCGTCGACGGCTACGTCCGGCTGGTGGTGACCCGCGGGGCCGGCTCCCTCGGCCTCGATATCCGCAAGACGAGCCAGCCGCAGGTGATCGTCATTGCGGACACGATCACGCTGTATCCGGAGGAGTATTACCGCGACGGACTGGCGATCATTACGGCCAGCACGCTGCGCAATCATCCCGGAGCGCTCAGCCCGCGGATCAAGTCGCTCAACTATCTCAACAACATCCTGGCGAAGATCGAGGCG
>JAEUIG010000573.1 GCA_016795125.1 Planctomycetaceae bacterium
ACCGGTGGCATCGCTGCGCTCGGCCACCGGCTAATGGATGCGACCCCTGACGGGGTCAACGAGTTTCAGGATCAAACTCGACAGACGAAGCACACTATCCTTCCAACAGTTCCCGAGTCGCTTGCATCTCCGCCGTCAGCCCGTCGACCAGCGACGGCCGCTGTTCGCCCGGCAGGACGTGCCAAGTATAGGTTTCGACTTCGAGGTGCGGCGCGTAATCCAGCTCGGCGACCGCCTTGAGCGCGCGTTTCAAGTCGTTGCGGGTCGTCTGCAGCGGGCCGATCGATTCGGCGTTCACAGGGACATGAAAGTGCACTCGCCACTCTTTGGCGGCTGCAAATTCCGGCGGCGGGGAATCGCAGAAGGATCGGTCCAGGTCGGTGCGAAAGACGACCTGGCGGTCCTTCGTGCGGGCAAAGGTCTGATGCAGATAACGCGGCTCCGCGAAGTCTGCCAGGGCGGCCCGCACAGCCGGGTCGGAGGGGTTCTCCACCCGCACCGCACAAGTGATATGCACCTTGTTGATCCGCACTCCCGCGTCGCGCAGCTCCTGGATGGAATACCGCACGTCCTCGAATTCGACCGACTGATGGCACACGTCGTAGCACATGCCAAGATGCCGCTGCGCGATCTCCAGCAGGCCTGCGGCGCTCGCTGCCTCGAACAGCGTCCGGAAAAAGGCGATGGTTTCCGGCGTTGTTTCGAGAACGCACAGCGGCTCCGGCTCGATCGCGAGGCGGATCACCCTGCCGGTCGCGTCGTGGAGGTCATCCAGCGAGCGCGCGAGTGCCAGGAGCTGGGGGATGCAGTTCTCGACGAATCCCGGACTCGCGGACGCAGCCTTGAATCCCAGCGGCACAGTCGAGATGCTTCCCTCCACGCCGTCGGGGAGGAGTTCGGCCAGCACCGCCGCGCAGCCGCGCGTGTACTGGAGCCGGGCGTCGGTCGTCCAGTCGGGATGGTAGACGTTCTCCTTGACCCGTTCGGAGTGAAAATCGCCGTACGGAAAGGCGTTCAGCGTGTAGCAGGCGAGGTTGTTCCGCTCCAGCGCCTGCCGCAGGGAGTCAAGCCGGGACGCGTCGGACTGCAGTTCGCTGATGACCGGTGCTGCCAGCCACAGGCCGGCGGCGACCGGAAACCCCGCCGCCTGTCGCACCGGACCGGAATAACGGTCCAGCCCTGCAATCACCTCCCCGACGCCCTGCGCCGGATGAACGTTGGTACAATAACTCAGCGGCAGAGTCGCGAATGACATGGTGGTGAGGCTAGCTTCACACCGCGCACAGCCGCAACCCACGACCGATTTTGGATTTTGGATTTACGATTTAGGATTCAGGAAAGCAGACCCTTCTCTTGAACCCGCCGACATCGACCAATCCAATCCAAGATCGAAAATCCAAAATCGAAAATCCCCCGTGCCTGTTCCTTACGTCGTTATTGTCGGCCGCCCGAATGTGGGCAAAAGCAGCCTGCTCAACTGGCAGGCCGGGAAGCTCGTCTCCGTCGTCGACCCGATGGCCGGCGTCACCCGCGATCGCGTCACGTACCTGATGCAGTCCGGCGAGCGATACTTTGAACTCTGCGACACCGGCGGCATCGGCATCGAAGACCCGGACAACCTCACCGCCGACGTCGAAAAGCAGATCCAGACCGCCGTCGACGAGGCCGACCTGATCCTGTTCGTCGTCGACGGCACTGCGGGAGTCACTCCGCTGGACCGACTCGTCGCCGACCGCCTGCGTCCGCTGGGAAAGCCGATCCTGCTCGTCGTCAACAAGTGCGACTCCACCAAAACCGACGCCGAGGTGCACGAGTTCTACTCACTGATGAACGTCCCGCTGGTCCAGACCAGCGTAAAGGCCAACCGCAACCGCGGCGAACTGCTGGAAGCGATCGTCGCCCTGCTGCCGCCGGCGGCCGAGGACGAATCCGCCGACGGCACGTCGCTGATTTCCGAACCGGAACTCAAGCTCGCCATCGTCGGGCGCCGCAACGTCGGCAAAAGCACGTTCATCAACGCGCTGGCCGAAACGGAGAGGATGATCGTCAGCGAAGTGCCGGGCACGACCCGCGACAGCGTCGACGTGCGGTTCGAGCTGGACGGCAAGTCATTCGTGGCGATCGACACCCCCGGCGTCCGCAAGCGGAAGAGCCTGGCAAACGACGTCGAATACTACGGACTTGTTCGTGCACAAAAGAGCATTCGCCGGGCGGATGTCGTCATGATGTTCTTCGACGCCCGGGAGACAATTTCGAAGGTCGACCAGCAGCTCGTCGAACACATCTCCGAACATTACAAGCCGTGCATTTTCGTCATCAACAAGTGGGACCTCGGCCTCGAAGCGGAGATGACCAGCGAAAAGTGGACGGCCTACCTCGGCCGCAACTTCGGCACGCTGGACTTCGTGCCGATGGCGTTCATCACCGCCAAGGACTCGCGGAACATCAAGCAGTTGATCAACCTCGCGCAGGTGCTCGGCAAGCAGATGCACGAACGCGTGCCGACCGGAAGGCTGAACAAGGTGCTCCGTGAAGCAATCGCCAACAATCCGCC
>JAEUIG010000586.1 GCA_016795125.1 Planctomycetaceae bacterium
CGTCGTACACATCGACGCCGTCCGCCTTGAGGACAAGGATTCGGGTCGCGACCTGATCGAGAAAAAAGCGGTCGTGGCTGACGAACACGACCGTGCCGGGATAGGTCCGCAGCGCCTCTTCGAGTGCGGCGGCCGACCAGAAGTCGAGGTGGTTCGTCGGTTCATCGAGGACGAGCACGTTCGGCTCGGCCGAGGCCAGACGCGCGAGCGCGACTCGCGTTTTTTCCCCCCCGCTCATCGCGCCGACCGTCTGCGTCGCGAGGTCTCCCTTGATGCCGAACCGCGCGAGCAGGCCGCGCAGCTGGCCGGGAGTGACGCTCGGATCGTGCACCGGGCGCACGGCTTCGACTGCCGACGCACTGGCATCGATGCTCGTCAGCTGCTGGTCGAAGTACGCCACGTTGACGTTGGTTCCGTGGCGGATCGTCCCGGTGGTGGCCTTCAGTTCGCCGAGCAGGATTCGCAACAGGGTCGTCTTGCCCGATCCGTTTGGCCCGAAGATCGCCAGCCGTTCGCCGCGATCCACCTGGAACGTCACATGCTCGAACAAGGGACGAGGAGGTCTTTCCCCCTCTCCCCGCTTTCCGGGGAGAGGGCCGGGGTGAGGGGCCAAGCGTGCATCGGCCCCCTCATCCGGCCTTCGGCCGCCTTCTCCCCCGGAAGGGGGGAGAAGGACGGAATTGAACGTCTTCGACAGCTCCTCAACCCGGAACACCCAGTCTCCGGTGCGTGTCGGTTCCGGGAACGAAATCGGCGGGACGTCGAACTCCGGCGGCAGGTCGACCAGCTCGACGCGCTCCAGCTTCTTTTCCCGGTCCTTCGCCTGTGTGCTCTTCTGACCGTAGGCGTTGCGGGCGATGAAGTCCTTGGTCTTCTCGATGAACTCCTGCTGCTTCTCCCAGGTCCGTCGCAGCACCTTGTGGCGTTCTTCCCGCTGCGACCAGTAAGCCGAGAAGTTGCCGGCATAGTCGTTGATGCCGCCGCGGTAGATTTCGAGCGTGCGGGACGTCAAACGGTTCAGGAAATACCGGTCGTGGCTGACAACCAGCACCGCCTGCGACGACCGCAGCAGAAAGTCCTCCAGCCACTCGGTGGCGGCGATATCGAGGTGGTTGGTCGGTTCGTCGAGCAGCAGCAGGTCGGGAGCGGACAGCAGCAGCCGGCCGAGGGCCGCGCGATTCTGCTGCCCGCCGCTGAAGGAGTTGAGCGGGCGGTCGTAATCGTGCGGGTCGAAACCCAGCCCGTGCAGCACCTCATCGACGCGATGCTCGATGTGATACGCATCAAGCCGGTCGAGGTGCAGGTGGATCTCGTCGTAGCGTCTTTGGAGGCGATCGAGCTCGGCCGCGTCGCTCGTGTCGGCGAGCCGGTCGGCCAATTCGTGCGCCTCGGACTGAAGCTTGTACAGCGGGGCGAGTCCGGCCTGGACCTCTGCCCGCAGCGTGTGGTCGGCCGCGAGTTCGGGTTCCTGTTCGAGCAGTCCGAATGCGGCGGTGGGATGCCGCTCGACGCTGCCGATGTCCGGCTCGTCCAAGCCGGCGAGGATGTGCAGCAGGGTGGTCTTGCCGCAGCCGTTCGGGCCGACGAGGCCGATTTTCTCACCGGCGCGGACCTCGAACGACACGTTGCGGAAGACCGGTTCCGCGTCAAATTGCCGGGCCAGTTCGCGAGCAGCGACAAGCAGCATGGACGCGGTGAATCGGTGAGCGGAACGACGGTTCGTGTGACGGAGCCGGATTTGTCATTGGTCATTCGTCAATGGTCATTTGTCATTGGCAGGCGAGCACGTCGCAATGACCGATGACAAATGACCATTGACCAATGACAAATCAGTACGCAGCAGCCGATATTAGGCCATTCCCCCGAATTGCGGCAACCGCCGTCGGTTGCCCCAGCCGCCGCCGACCGATAGCCTGCGGAGCGATTTTGGATTTCCGATTGGGATCTTCTCGATAAACCATCAACGATCACTCCGCCGCGGACGCAGCTGCGATGCGTCGCTCAACGTTAAACGCTTAACCCTCAACGCTCCCCATGCCCACCGCGACCGCCCAAATCCCCATCCGCGTCGGACACAGTCCCGATCCGGACGATGCATTCATGTTTCACGCCCTGGCGAACGACTGCATCGACACCGGGCGCTACCGTTTCACCCACGAGCTGCAGGACATCGAAACGCT
>JAEUIG010000589.1 GCA_016795125.1 Planctomycetaceae bacterium
GAATCCTGTCCACGCTGCTCCCGCGCGCGTATCGCCGGCCGGTCGTGGAAGACGATTTCGCCACACCAATGGAAGCATTCCGGGAAGGACGCGACGCCGGCGGATTCGAGTAGGGCATCGAACGCGCGCTCGCCGCCGTGCTTGTGAATCCGAACTTTCTCTTCCACATCGAGCGCGATCCCTCGGGCCTGCCGCCGCAGACCGCGTATCGCCTCAACGACTTCGAGCTCGCATCGCGGCTCTCCTTTTTCCTGTGGAGCAGCATTCCGGACGATGAGTTGCTGGAGATCGCTGCTCGTGGTGAACTCAGCAGGCCTGAAATTCTGGATCAGCAGGTCCGCCGACTGCTGGCCGATGAGCGGTCGAGATCACTGACGACCAACTTCGCCGACCAATGGCTGCACCTGCGAAACCTCGACGCTGTAATTCCCGACGGCCGGCTGTTCCCGGATTTCGACGACAACCTGCGGCAGTCGTTTCGACAGGAAACCGAACTGCTGTTTGCCGACATCGTTCGCGACGATCGGAGCGTCGTCGATCTGCTGCGGCCGGGCGCGACGTCTCTGAACGACCGCCTCGCGCGGTACTACGGAATCCCCCACGTTTACGGGAGCCGGTTCCGAGAGGTGCAGGCTGATGCCAACTCACAACGCGGCGGGCTCCTCCGCCACGGCAGCGTGCTGTCCGTCACCTCGTATGCCACGCGGACATCCCCGGTGCTTCGCGGAAAATGGGTGCTGGAAAACCTGCTGGGCACGCCCCCTCCCCCTCCCCCGCCGGACATCCCGGCCCTTGCGGACAACACGGTGGCAGCCACCCTACCGTTGAGGGAGCGGCTGGCGGCCCATCGTGCCAGCGACGCCTGCGCCGCATGCCATGCGGTCATCGATCCCGTGGGATTCAGCCTGGAGAATTTTGACGCCGTGGGCCGCTGGCGGGAACTCGACGCCGGTCTGCCGATCGACGCCTCCGGCGGTCTGCCCGACGGCAGCAATTTCACCGGTGTGGATGGCCTGGAGCAAGCCCTGTGCGAACGGCCGGAGCCGTTCGTACGAACGTTGACCGAAAAACTGCTCACGTTTGCGGTCGGCCGAGGAGTCGACGAACGGGACGCTCCGGCGGTCCGCCGGATCGACCGGGATGCGCGGGCCGACGACTACCGGTTCTCGTCACTGGTGATCGGGATCGTCCACAGCGCGCCGTTTCAGATGCGGAGCTCGCCATGATCGTCACGAAAAAGGCCCTGCCGCGACGGACGTTCCTGCGAGGCGCCGGAACGCTGCTGGCCCTCCCGCTGCTCGATGCGATGATCCCGTCGCTCACCGCCGTCGCGCAGACGCCGGCCAGTCCTGCCCGGCTCCGCCGGCTCGGCTTCGTCTACATGCCGATGGGTTCCGACATTTCCCGTTGGACCCCCGCAAGTGACGGCGAACTCGGCGAGCTTTCCCCGACGCTGACGCCGCTGGCACCGGTCAAGTCGTACGTTTCCATTATCAGCAACCTGGAACTGCGGAACTCGTATCCCGGCACGCATGCGACGTCGAATTCAGGATTCCTGAGCGCCGCTGCGGCCAAGCGCACCGAAAGTTCCGACTACGAGCTGGGAACGACGGCCGACCAGATCGCCGCTCAGCACGTTGGCTCGCAAACGCCGCTGCCGTCGCTCGAATTGTCGATGGACCTGATGTCGGTCATCGGGCAGTGCGACAACGGCTATGCCTGCGTCTACCAGAACTGCCTGTCATGGTCGTCTCCGACAACGCCGCTGCCGGCCGAAGCGCATCCACGGATCGTCTTCGAGCAGTTGTTTGGCGACGGGGGCAGCAGCGCCGAACGACGAAAGTCACTCCAGCAGAAAGCCAGCCTGCTCGACGTGCTGACCGATGAACTCACACGGCTGGAAAACCAGCTTGGTCCTTCCGATCGACATCGTGTGCGGGAATACCTCGACGCAGTCCGTGACGTGGAGCGGCGGATTCAGCAGGCTGAAGCGGCATCCGCCGACAACCGGCTTCCCGACATCGAGCGTCCCCTCGGCGTTCCGTCGTCGTATGCCGAACACGCGCGGCTGATGTTCGATCTGCAGCTTCTGGCCCTGCAGGGAGACGTCACGCGAGTCGTCACGTTCCAACTGGCGCGGGAAACCAGCAACCGCACCTATTCGGAGATCGGCATCAACGATCCGCATCACCCGCTGACCCATCATGGGAACGATCCAGAGAAGATCGCCAAGGTCGCGAAAATCAACCAGTTCCACGTGTCCCTGTTCGCCGGGTTTCTGGAGAAACTGCGGGCGACGCCGGAAGGGAATGGTTCGCTACTCGACCACGTGCTGTATCTCTACGGCAGCGGAATGGGCAACCCGAACGTCCACGACCACACCAACCTGCCGATCATTGTCGCCGGCGGCGCTGCCGGGAACATGCGCGGCGGACGGCACATCCGGTATCGCGAGCCAACCCCGCTGGCGAACCTGCACCTCACGCTGCTCGACAAGGTCGGAGTGCCGGTGGACTCCTTCGCCGACAGCAACGGCAAAGTGGACGACCTGTTCGAGCCGTTGCCCCTTTGAGTCCTGTGAGCCGCGACGGTTAGCTGCCCTTGCACAACACTTGTGGTGGTCCGACCATTGAAACTGGTCATCCGCACCAAACTCCACAGCGGAAGGAAGCTCACCACGGAGGACACGGAGAAATAGCGTTCAACTGCTGGTTCTTCTCGGTGGTCTCCGTGTACTCCTGGGTGAATCTGGCGTGCGGAGCACTGCTTCGCTCGCGGTTATGCCAGCTGACAATGATTGACGGTTAGACCAATCGAGTGGGTTTTGTCTGTACTCTGGTTTATTGTGCAAAGCCCAGTCATCTCCCCGGAACATTCCCCATACGAAATGAAATCGGCGCTCTCTATTCTCTGCCTGGTCTTGATGGCAACAGCGAGCGCCCCGGCGCGCGAACCGGCGACGACCGTCGTTGATGCCGCCGAGCAGCGTGACACATCACAACTGCAATCTCTGCTCGCACAGCATGCGGACGTCAACCTGCAGCAACCCGACGGCATGACGGCCCTGCACTGGGCCGTCTACCACGATGATGCGGAGCTGGCACGATCGCTGATGGAGGCCGGAGCGCAAGTGACGGCTGTCACCCGCTACGGTGTGTCGCCGCTGTCGCTCGCCTGCACGAACGGCAACGCAGAGATCGTCAGCATGCTGCTGAACGCCGGGGCCGATCCGCGCACGATGCAGCCCGGCGGAGAGACCGTGCTCATGACCGCAGCGCGAACGGGTCGCCTGGGGCCGGTGCAACTGCTCCTCGAAAAAGGTGCGGATGTCAATGCGACCGAACGCAAGGGACAGACCGCGCTGATGTGGGCCGCGGCGGATGGGCATGTTGATGTCGTCGAGGCGCTCCTCAAGGCGGGAGCCGATGCGCACGCACGGCTCCCCTCCGGCTTCTCCTCGCTGTTCTTTGCGGCGCGAGAAGGCAAGTCAGATGTCATTCGCCGACTCATCGCCGCCGGAGCCGACGTCAACGAGCCGCTCGATCCGGATCGGCCGACCGATTCGAAGACCCGCGACACCAGCGCGTTGCTGCTCGCCGTCGAGAGCGGGCATTTCGAGACGGCGCTCGTTCTGCTGGACCTCGGCGCGGACCCGAACGGCCGCCCCGGCGGTTATACCGCGCTGCACGCGCTCACCTGGGTCCGTCAGCCGATTCGCGGCGACGGCGACCCTCCGCCCATCGGATCGGGGAAGACGACCAGTCTCGAGTTCGTACGCGAACTCGTCGCGCGAGGGGCGGACGTGAATTCCCGACTCGAGAGGGGGGAATCCGCACGAGGACGCTTCACCACCACCGGCTCAACCCCGTT
>JAEUIG010000629.1 GCA_016795125.1 Planctomycetaceae bacterium
CGTCCGTGGGCTTCGAACGAGGACTCCCGTAATGAAGACTCTATTGCGGTGCGCAGCGTGCACGGTGCTCCTCTGTTGTGCGGCCCGCGCCTTCGCGGACGATGGCGAATTCACCCCGCTGTTCAACGGCACCGACCTGACGGGTTGGGTCCAGCAGGGAGGCGTCGCCAAATACGCCATCGAAGGAGATGAAATTGTCGGCACCGCCGTCCCCAATACCTCGAACAGCTTTCTCTGCACGCAGCAGCACTACGGCGACTTTGAGCTCGAAGTGGACTTCAAGGTGTCCGCCGAGCTGAACTCCGGCATCCAGATTCGCAGCAATGCCTTTTCGGCGCCGGCCGTGCTTTCCGTCACCGACGAGTCCGGCAATCCAAAGGCCGCGAAAGTGTCGCCGGGACGCGTGCACGGCTACCAGGTCGAAATCGACCCGTCCGACCGCTCGTACAGCGGGGGCGTCTACGACGAAGGCCGCCGCGGGTACTTCCTGCAGGATCTCAGCCAGAACGAAGCCGCCCGCAAGGCGTTCAAGCAGGGAGACTGGAACACCTTCCGCATCAGGTGCGAAGGGGACCACATCCAGACCTGGATCAACGGCGTCGCGGCGGCCGACTTCCACGACGCGATGACCCCCAGCGGATTCATCGCCCTGCAGGTGCACGGCATTGGCGACCGCAACCCCGATCCGCCGCTGCAGGTCCGCTGGCGGAAAATCATGATCCGCGAGCTGAAGTAGAAGCGCTGCCGACTAGCCGCGACCGTAAGGGAGCGCATTCAGTGCCCGTTGCGCCCCCTCACGGTCGCGGCGAGTTCGTGCCCACTTCCAGCCGAAATACCTCGCAGCCGATGGCTCCGAGTTCACGCTGCAGGGAGTCGAACATCGCATCCCCTTCGTACGTGCCGATGATCGCGCCCCCTGAGCCGGCGAACTTGGCGCTCGCTCCGGTGCTGCGGGCGGTTTCGACCATGCGGATGTGACCCGCCGCCAGGTCCATGATGGTCCGCCGCAGGTCGAAGTTCGCGTCCATCAACGGCTTGAGCTTGTGCGGCTCCCGGGCCAGTAACACGGCCTTCGCCTCTGCGGCCAGTTCCGCGAACCGCTGCATCGCCGCGTGCACGGCGGGGTCGCCGCGGCGATAGCGGTCGCCAAGCGGGCCGTGCGTCGCTTCGGTCGGCTCGCTTTCCTCCGAGCTGTAGGCGATGTACAGCTGCGGCAACAGCGACGCATCGAGCCGTTCGTAAGCTCCACACTTGTAGCCGTGCTGTTCGGTCATTCGCTCCTTCGCGAAGTCCATGTAGACGCACCCCTCATACGTCTGGATGACGCGATCCTGCAGTCCGGCCGAGATGCCGAGTTCTTCCTTCTCAACGCTGAGGGCCAGCGACGGCTGCACCGGTTCAGGAATTGTGACCTCGTAAAACTGCATCAATGCCCGCAGGGTCGCGATGACGATAGCGCTCGATCCGGCCAGGCCTACCTGCCGCGGGATGTTCGAGCCGTAGCGGATCGAAAACGTGCGGTCGTGCAGCGTGATGCCGTTCGTTCGGCAGTAGCGGGCGAACCGGCGGATTGCGGCCTTCACCAGCCGGATGCCGCCGTAATAACCATGCAGATGGACGTCGTGGTCCAGTTCGTCCAGCGACTTGAAACGGCTGTGGTCTTCCTGGCTCCACATGATCTCGATGACGGGCCACTCGTAGAGCACAATCTCCGCGCAGAACCGCGGGACGATAACCGAGATCGTCTTGCCGAAGTACCCGTCCGAAGGATTGCCAATCAACCCGGCCCGGGCATACGCGCGTGAACGAATAATCTGCATGTGAATCGAGCAAGAAGAATGGAACGCAGATGACGCGGATCTAAGAGATTGACGCAGATCAATGAGTCAGTGCGTTGATCGGTGTGGCCAGCGTTCTGGCGAGTTCCTTGGAGATGATGGAACCACGAAGACACAAAGAGCACCAAGACAAGAATTCAACATGTTCATTCTTTGTGTCCTTTGTGTCTTTGTGGTTCATCACGATCCTTCGAACGCGCAGCAGAGTTGGGAGGAAATGCGCTCTCAGCTTCAACCCGAGAACAAGGAGTAATGCGAATCTGCGCAAATCCCTTGAATCTGCGTCATCTGCGTTCCGCTAAAAAAGGCACTCACTTGTGAGGCGCTGCCTCGAGGAGCTTGCGGACGTGCTTTGCCAGTGACGGGCCGTACTCCTCATCCGACAGCGCGAACTCGACGAACGTCTGGAAATAGCTCTCGAAGTTGCCGATGTCGAACCGCCGTTCGCCGGCCGCGAGGCGCAGTCCGACTCCCTTCCCGCCGGCTTTCAACAGGCCGCGGATCGCGTCGGTGAGCTGAATTTCTCCCTTCTTGCCCGGCTTCGTCACGTGCAGATGCTCGAAAATCGCCGGGCTGAACACGTACCGCGCCGCCACCGCCAGCCGGCTCGGCGCTTCGGCGACGTCGGGCTTCTCAATCACGTCTGCCAGCTCGAACACGTCGCCGGCCGTCCCGCGCGGTTGAGCAATCCCGTAATGCACAACCTCCTTCGGATCGTCCAGCTCTTCAAACGCGATGACCACGTCGGCCTTCGTGCGCTCAAATTCCGACACCATCCGCTGCACGATGTTCGAGTCCGCGTGCAGCCCGATGATCGAGTCTCCCAGCGCCACGACAAACGACTGGTCCGCTACGAACGGCTCCGCGCACAGGATCGCATGCCCCAGACCCAGCTGCTCCCGCTGCCGCGTGTAGGCGTACTCGACCGGCCGCCGCTCGAATTCCAGCGTGGCGAGCAGCTCCTCGCGCCCCGTCTCCCGCAGGAACCGGATCAGCTCGTGGTTCACGTCGAAGAAGTTCTCGATCGACTCCTTGCCATTGCCGGTGACGAACAGCAGCCGCCGCATCTCCGACCGCGTCAGTTCTTCGACGACATACTGCACGACCGGTTTACGACCGACCGGCAGCATTTCCTTCGGCTGACTCTTGGTGGACGGCAGCAGTCGCGTTCCGTGGCCCGCGACCGGAACGACGGCCAGATCAATGCTCATTTCTGCGAATTCCTGCAGTGGAGTGCGTGAAGGGCATCAGTATAGCGGCCCCGCAAGACCGCGCACCACGGCCTCCCATAAGTCCATTCGCGCCCAATCGTCGCTTGCGGTTTCGCAACCCCGCTGCGATACAATCAGGCAGCGCTACCGACCGGCGAATCCAGGCTCTCGTAATGGACGTCCCGTCCGCGATCACTCTGGGAGATCAGTCCTGGCTCTGGCCGGCGGCCGTCGCACTGCTGCTGGCCGGAGTCGCCGTCGTTTTCGCCTATCGGCCAGCCAGCTGGCCGTTCGCCCGCCGCGCCGCGGCCATCACGCTGAAAGTCGCCGGCTTCGCCCTGGTGCTCGCCTGCCTCGTCGAACCGCTCTGGAGCGGCACCCGCGTTGCGCCGGGTGAAAACCTGTTCCTCCTGCTCGTCGACAACAGCGCCAGCCTGCAGATCGCCGATCACGCCGGCGGGCCGACGCGCGGCGACCAGATCCGGGACGTGCTGGCCCGCGACGGCATGACCGATTGGCAGGCCGCATTGGAGCAGCAGTTCGACGTGCGGCGGTACACGTTCGACGCGCGACTCGAAACAACCGAGCACTACGACGAGCTGGCCTTCGATCGCTCCAGTTCCCGGCTGTACTCCGCCGCCGTCATGCTCCAGCAGCGCTTTCAAGACCGGCCGGTCGCTGGAGTGCTGCTGTTCACCGACGGCAACGCCACCGATCGCTCCGCACCGCCGAACGAGCTCGCCCGGTTCGCGCCCGTTTATCCCGTCGTCTGGCCGGAGACGACGGACCAGCTCGATGTGTCAATCGACGATGTCACAGTCACCCAGTCTCCCTTCGAAGATGCACCAGTCGCCGTGCAGGCGAGCATTCAGGTCACGGGCGGAACAGGAGAAGTCGTCGGCCAGCTCCTTCGCGAAGACGGCACGCTGGTTCAGGAACAGCGTGCGACCGTCACGCAGCCGGGATTGCCGGTTCCGCTGCGGTTCGAAGTGCAGCCGGCGAAGCCGGGCCTGGAGTTCTACCGCGTCCGCGTCGCGCTGGCCGACCAGGTCGCGCAGTTCGATGACCCGGCCGCATCCGGCGAAACGGTCCTCGCCAACAATTCACGAATCGTGACCATCGAGCAGGATCCCGAACCCCACCGGATTCTGTACGTCTCCGGCCGGCCGAACTGGGAGTTCAAGTTCCTCAGGCGCTCCGTCGAGTCCGATGTGTCGCTGCAGCTCGTCGGACTGGTGCGGATCGCGAAGAAGGAAGCGAAGTTCGAGTTCCGCGGCCGTGACATCGATCGCGGCAACGCCCTGTTTCAGGGGTTCGATGCCGATCGGGAAACCGACGCCGAAGCGTACGATGAACCGGTCGTCGTCCGCGTCGGAACCCGCGACGAGGCGGAGCTGCGCAACGGCTTCCCAAAAACGAAACAGGAGCTGTACGAGTACCGCGCCGTCATCATCGACGATGTCGAGGCGGCGTTTTTCTCCCGCGACCAGTTGTCGCTGCTGGAACAGTACGTCTCCGATCGCGGCGGCAGCCTGCTGATGCTCGGCGGACCGGACTCGTTCGCGCACGGCGGCTATGGCCGCACCATCGTCGAAGACATGCTGCCGTTCTACCTGGAGCGTGGCCGGCTCGACGACCAGCGCATCGGCGAGTATCGCTGGAAGCTGACGCGCGACGGCTGGCTGCAGTCCTGGACGCGACTCCGCCGCACTGAGGCCGACGAGGAACAGCGGATCGCCGACATGCCGGCCTTCCGCAGCATCAGCCCGGCCTCGGTCATCAAGCCGGCGGCACGCACCCTGGCCGAAGTCCGCGACATGGTCGGCGAAGACCATCCGGCACTCGTCGCGCAGCAGTACGGGGAGGGTAAAGTGGCGGCGATGCTCGTCGGCGATGCGTGGCGCTGGCCGCTCAATCGCGACAACGGTCAGTCGGATGATTACGCCCGCGCCTGGCGGCAACTGCTCCGCTGGCTGGTGGTCGACGTCCCCGCGAAACTGGAAGTCGCTGCCGAACAGGAGTCGCCTTCCGCAACGGCCGTGAAACTGGTCGCCCGCGTGCATGATGCGGCCTTCGAACCGGTCGACGGCGCTGCGGTCGAGTTCACCGTTCGCACACCGGAAGGCAAGGAATACCGCCTGGATGCAGATCCCTCACTCGCAGAGCCGGGGGTCTACACGACCGACTACGCCCCGCGCGAAGCGGGAGGCTATCGAGCCACCGCCGCCGTCAACGAGCAGGGAGCCGCAGACAGCATCCAGGCCGAACTCGGCTGGGCCAGTGATCCGTCGGCGGAAGAGTTCCGCCGCATCAACGTGGATCGTGAACTGCTCCAGTCGCTGGCCGATGCGACGCACGGCGAGGTGCTCTCTCCCGAACAACTGCCGGAGTTCGTCGAATCGCTGCCGTCGCGCGAGGCCCCCCGCATGGAAGCCTGGACCCGCCCTCTCTGGCACACCCCCTGGATGCTGCTGGCCGCCATCGCCTGTTTCGCCGGCGAATGGGGCCTGAGACGCTGGCGGGGGCTGCCATGAGAGAGGATTCAGGATTCGGGATTCAGGATTCAGGGAAGGGAAAGCTTCTCCCTCTCCCCCGCGAGAAGCATCGAAGACAGTCCTCGCGACGTTCGGGGGAGAGGGCCGGGGTGAGGGGTCTCAGCTTGTGCGCTGTGCTGGCAGTCAGCCTCAGCGCGTTCTGCGTGAACATTTCAGCAGCGGCCGACGATCAACCTCCCCCGCCCGACGCCCCCACCGCCGATATCCTCCTCGTCATCGGCGCCGCTGGTACGCCCGAGTACGGCGAGCAGTTCCGCGCCTGGGCAAACCGTTGGCAACAGGCTTCCGAAACGGGCGGCGCTCACGTCACCGTTCTCGGAACGGGCGAACTGGCGGACACAGCCGGCGATAAGGGCGCACTGCTGCAATCGCTGACAACCGCAGCGCAGGAACCATCCCGCCCGCTGTGGCTCGTCCTGATCGGGCACGGCACTTTCGATGGCCGCACGGCCAAATTCAACCTGCGCGGACCGGACATCGCCGCTGACGAACTCCAGTCGGCCCTCGCTTCCATCGTCCGCCCGATTGCGGTCGTGTTGTCGGCATCGGGCAGCGGACCGTTCGTCCCCTCACTGTCGGCCGAGGGGCGGGTGATTGTCACCGCCACCGACGGCGGCGGCGAAATCAACTTCTCCCGGTTCGGCGACTACCTGTCGCGGGCGATCGCCGACGCCTCCGCCGATCTCGACAAGGACGAACAGGTCTCACTGCTGGAAGCCTTCCGCGTTGCGACGACCCGCACAGACGAGTTCTACAAGGCCGAAGGGCGAATCGTCACCGAGCACGCCCTGCTCGACGACAACGGCGATGGGGACGGCGCAAGAGCCGGCGAACTGGAGCAACCCGGCGCGACCGACGGCCGCCGTGCCGGCCAATGGCGGCTGGTCCTCAGCGAAACGGAACTGAGACTCACCCCGGACGCCCGCGCCGAGCGAGACCGCCTCGAACTGGCCCTGTTCGAACTCCGCGACCGCAAATCACAGCTCGACGAGGACCGCTACTTCGCCCAGCTCGAAGCTCTGCTCATCCAGATCGCCGAAATCTACGAACAGGCCGGCGCACTCCCGTAGTCGTCGGCCTGTCTCTGAATTTCAAGATTCGACGCAAAGGCACACAGGCGCTGAGCAGCGCAAAGATGACGGCAAACAATGCAGTCCGTCGTCACTCGAGTCCATTGGTGCGAGTGTCCTTGTGAGGGGCGGCAAGCGACGACGTGCTGCATCGACGTTCATTGCAACCTTTGAGTCTTCGCGACTTTGCGTTGGCTTTCTCATCGAGATTGCCATATCACCCGCGCAACAAAAAAGGGCGCTCCCTTTTCGGGGAGCGCCCTGTACGCGATGCGATGAAGACCAATCGCCTTAGTTGGTCTTCTCTTCCTTCTTGACTTCGAAGCCCTTGCCGAACGCGGTGTCGTTGAACACCAGGTCGACCTGCTCGGCACCGGTCTTCGCCGCGACCTTGCCCTTGCAGTTGTTGCAGCAGAAGGTGACCGTCACGCCGCTGACTTCCACGCCGGTGTCCGGGTTGAGCTTGCCGCCGGACAGCGGGCACTTCGTCTGCGTGGCCTGGTGGGTCTGGACGAGCTGATGGTTGGCCTTCGACGCGTACTTGGCCACGTCAGCGGAGAAAGCGTCCGGGCAGCCGCCGCAGCAGAAGTAAACGTGTCCGCCCTTGTACTCGACTGTCTTGTCCTCGACGGCTGCCTTCCCGGAAACCGGGCAGGTCGCGGAGAACTTCTCTTCCTTCTTCTCTTCAGCGGCAATGACGCCGATGGCGAGCAACGCAACAGCAACCAGCCCGAGGCAAGCGTTCTTCATGGTGGGAGACTCCTGGACGTATTGAGGGCAATGCCGCGGCCGGGCAGTTGCCATCAACTGCCGCACCGGCACTCATCAGTCGAAACTTGCGCATAGTCTAGCCAGACTTCCCCATTGAGGCAATCCAGAGTTTCCCCGCTTTCCGCAGGGGGAGATCCACGGACAGGGGGCAAACGAGCAGAGGTGCACAGGGAAGTGCTGCAACGGTCTTCCCTCTGCTCCTTTGCCGCTTTGCTCCTCTGCTCCTGTTTTGACACGCTTTGCCGTCGAAACTGACCCGGTTACGATGCGGCCATCCTGCGTCACCCCTAGAGGAACCCCTCCCGATGCACACCCTCCGATTGTTCGCCGCCCTCGTCGTCGCCGGCACGGCGGTCGCCGCTTTTGCAGATGGTCCCACCCTCACTGAAGCGGAACAGCACGCCGGCTGGCGGCTGATCTTCGACGGTCAGACCACCAAAGGCTGGCGGAACTTCAAGAAGGATTCCCTCAGCAGCGGCTGGACGGTCAAGGACGGCGCGCTCACCCGGACCGGGGACGGTGCGGGGAACATCGTCTCTGAGGAAGAGTTTGACAACTTCGAGCTGTCGATCGAGTACCGCATCTCTCCCGAGGGAAACAGCGGCATCGGATTCCACGTGACCGAAGACGGCAACGACCCGTGGTACATCGGTCCCGAAGTACAGGTGCAGGACAACGCCAAGGGGCACGATCCGCAGAAGTCCGGCTGGCTGTACGGGCTGTACAAGCCGGCCATCAATCCGGCGACGGGGGAGACAGCGGACGCCACCCGGCCGGCCGGCGAGTGGAACCAGATTCAGTTGCGGATCACGCAGGCAGGCTGCGAGATCAACATGAACGGCATCCGCTACGCGCAGTTCAAGATCGGCGACGACGACTGGAACCGCCGCGTCGCCGCGAGCAAGTTCGCGAAGAGCGCCGCGTTCGGCAAGGCCGGCAAGGGACACATCGTCCTGCAGGACCACGGCAACGAAGTCGCTTACCGCAACATCAAGGTGCGTGAATTGCCGGCCGACGGCACGGCTCCGAACCCGGTGACCGGCAAGCTGGCTCTCAAGGCCGTCCCGGCGTTCGCGAACCTGGAATGGCAGGGCTGGGAACCGGTCAGCGAACAGGGTCTGACGACCGCTTTCCGGCCCGTTGTGCTGACGCACGCCGGCGACGGCTCGAACCGCGTGTTTGTGGCCGACCAGTGGGGAGTGATCTACGCCTTCGAGAACCGCCCGGATGTCACCGAGTCGCGTGTGTTTCTCGATGTGCGCGACCGCGTCTCCTACAAAGACAACGAAAACGAAGAAGGGCTGTTAGGGGTCGCGTTCCACCCCAACTACCGGCAGAACGGTCAGGTCTTCCTCTACTACACGACGCGCGACGCCGAGCACACCTCTGTCGTGTCGCGGTTCACGGTTTCGAAGAACGACCCCAACCGGGTCGATCCGGGGTCCGAGGTGGAGATCATGCGAATCCCGCAGCCGTTCTGGAACCACAACGGCGGCACCATCTGCTTTGGACCGGACGGTTATCTGTACATCGGCCTCGGCGACGGCGGCGCGGGGAACGATCCGTACGGCAATGGCCAGAACCTGGAGACCTGGCTCGGCTCGATTCTGCGGATTGACGTCGATCACAAAGCGGACGGCAAGAACTACGCGGTTCCGCCGGACAACCCGTTCGTGAACAAGGCCGGTGCGCAGCCGGAGATCTGGGCGTATGGCTTCCGCAATATCTGGCGGATGTCGTTCGATCGTGAAACCGGTGCGTTCTGGATCGCCGACGTCGGCCAGAACCTGTGGGAAGAGATCAACATCGGCAAGGCCGGGGGGAACTACGGTTGGGCTCTCCGCGAGAGCGCTCATCCGTTCGGTCCGAACGGCAGCGACGCGCGGCCGGACCTCATCGAACCGGTCTGGGAATACGACCACCAGGTCGGCAAGTCGATCACCGGCGGCGTGGTGTACCGCGGGAAGCAGCACCCGGACCTCGTCGGCAAGTACGTCTACGCCGACTACGTCTCCGGCAAGATCTGGGCGCTGAAGTACGACGAAGCGACCGGCAAGGTCGTCTCGAACGAAGAGATCCCGTCAGAGCCGGGGACGGCGATCATCAACATCAGCGACGATGAAGACGGCGAAATCTACTTCACGATCGTCTCGGCGACCGGAAAGGGGATTTACACGTTCGCCGCTGAGTAATTGCAAACGCGGAAT
>JAEUIG010000647.1 GCA_016795125.1 Planctomycetaceae bacterium
AGCTGGCCGAATGGTGCAAGGCCAACTCTCTGCGGGATCAGCGCGCCGAGCAGCTGCTGCTGCTGCTCGACGTCGAGCCCGATCATGAGGAAGCCCGCGGCATCCTCGGGCACAAGCTGCACAACGGAAAATGGCTGACGCGCGACGAGTGGTACGCCGCGCGGGGCTATGTGCCGCATGAGGGCAAGTGGGTCACGCTGCAGGAACGCGACCTGCTCATGAAGTCCGAAGGGGAACGCGCCGCTGAGACCGCGTGGTATCCGAAGATTCGCCAATGGTACAACTGGGCCAGCGGCCGCAATCCGCAGCGGATGGCCGAAGCGCGGGCGAATTTCGACGCCGTCACCGACCCGGACGCCGTGCCGGCCCTCGTCAACTTCCTCGGCGGCAACAACGACGCGCAGGTGCGCCTGCTCTGCGTGCAGCTGCTGGGGCAGATGGCGGGTCCGAAGCCGGTCGAACCGCTGGTTCGCAAATCGCTATACGACGACGAGCACGCCGTCCGCATCGCCGCGCGCCAGGCCATCCACGAAGACCAGTACAGCCTCGCACTTGAGCACTACGTCCCGGAGCTGAAGAGCGACTCGAACACCGTCATCCAGCGGGCCGCCGTGGCGATCCGGGACATGGGCGACATGACCTGCGTGCCCTACCTGATCCAGGCGCTGGTCACGCACCACCGCTGGAAGATCGAGGTTCCGTCCAACAATACGCAGTCGTTTACGGTCGGACCGAACGGCGAAGTCGGCATGGGCAACGGACAGACCGGCTGGCTGCCGCCGGAAGTGCAGGGTCTGGCGGCGACGGGTCAGCTCCCGTACGGCGCGATCATCCTGCAGCCGAACCAGCCGCGCACGACGCGGGTCGTCACGATCAAAGGGGACGTCAAGAACGCCGATGTCCTCGAGGCCCTGAAAAAACTCACCGGCCAGGACTTCGGCTACAACAAACGCCAGTGGGAAGTCTGGTACCAGACCCAGGCGAACACGTGACGACCGTCAGATTTTGACACAAAGCCGCGAAGTCACGGAGACGCGCAAAGAAAGCATCGACCGATTCGCGCGGCACTGGCGTACCTTGGCCAAACTGCGAACGGCGCGAACGATGTCAGGCGCAGCCTGACCTGCGCCTTTGACGATCAAAGGATGTCAGGCAGATCGGGTGACACAGGTCGGAATAACCTGTGTGCGCAGCACAGGAGACATGAGGTCGCCGGCCGATTGAGAATGTCGCTGCTTTCACATTCGACGCTGGCATTGACGTTTCCGGTGCCTGCGGCATTCTGGCCTCTCCGAAGCCGTGCCACACCGCGTCGTCACTTTTTCCTCTGCGCGTCTTTGAGCCTCTGCGTCTCTGTGTCAGTTTTCCTGTGCATTCGAAGGAGGCTATTCAACCCCGGCGTGCCAGCCGCAGAAGTACATTGCCCGCGGCACGCTCGCGTCCAGCAGTTCGCGGAGCGGGTCGCTCGGCTGCCTGGCCTGTGCGCTGCCCAGCAGCACTTCCGTCAGCGACAGCGGATGTTCGTAGCGGACGACGTGGACCTTCGTGAGCTTGAGCGACGTCTTCAGGTCGTCGATGGCGGTGTCGAGGTAGCCAATGACGTCGATCAGCTTGTTCTGTTCGGCCTGTTTCGCGGTGTAGACCTGGCCAGTGGCGAGCGACTTGACCTGTTCCGCATCGAGCTGCTTTTCGCGGCCGTCGAGGATGACTTCCTGAAATCGCACGAAGGCGTCGTCCATGATGGCGCCCCAGACCGCGCGCTCGTCGTCCCGCATCTCACGAAACGGGTTGAGAGTGTCCTTGAGCGGCCCGGTGGTCAGGGGTTCTGCGCGAACTCCAAACTCGCCGGCGAGCTTTGAGACGTCGTAGTGCGGAATGATGACGCCGATGGAACCGGTCCACGTCGTCGGCTCGGCGTAGATCTTGCCGTCGGGCCCAGCGCCCATCGCCACGTAGTAGCCGCCTGAGGCCGCCATCCGGCCCATCGAAACGTACACCGGCAGGTTCCGTTTCGTGCGGACTTCCTTGAGCTTGTGATAGATCTGGTGGCTGTCCGCGACCAGTCCTCCCGGGCTGTCGACGACGAGCACGATCCCCCTGATCGATTTGTCTTTCTCGATGTGATCGAGCGTATCGAGGATACGTTCGGTGAACGGCGGCATGATGGTCCCGCTGACGTCGACCAGCGCGATCTTGGCGTCCGCGAGCCGGTCGCCCGAGTAATGCACCTCGATCGGCTCACCCGGCTCGTTCACGTCTCCAGACAGAGCGAGCAGCAGCGCGCCGAGCTGGCCCACGTTGAAGAACAACGAGATTGCGAGCAGAAACAGCAGGAGGATGGCGAACCACGACCGGCGCGGAGCTTCGCGAATGACGATGGTTTGCGTTGGGGCAGCGCCGGATGAGGAAGCGTGTTCAGTCATTGCGATGTCAAACTGGGTAAGTCGCGGTCAGCTTGCCGGAATTTCCGGACGTGACGGCCAGTCCGCAGAAACCGGAGGAATCGATTAAGACCGGCCGTGCATCCGGAATCAAAGGAGCGGACAGGCGACGATACGTTCAGCAGCCGCATGTCCTGATGGATTGTAGGGATTATCCGTTGACCGCGCCGGACACGCAACTGCGCGGCGGCGATCGCGGCGGGACGAGCGCTTGCAGGCGACGAGCAGGCGCGGCCAGATTCAGGGAGCGAGTCGGTATGGGGAAGTCAGCTCTACGATTCGTGCACAAATATCCGCTGCGGGCCGGCATGGCCGGACTGGTGCTGGGCGTGCCGCTGTCGCTGACGGCCGGCGGCGCCGTTCCGGGCGATTCTGCAGCGCCGGTGATACAGCAAGCGGGCGCCGCCACCCAGGCCACGCCGGTCGCTGCACCGCAGCAGCCCTCGCAATTCCAGTCGCAGCAGTATCAGAACGAAGTGCAGCGGCAGCTCCAGATGCTCTATCAGCAGGAGCAGTCGGGACAGCGGCCGCAGCCGCCGCAGGGAGCGGCCCCGCGAAAAATGCGGATGAAGGACTGGTTCAACCCGAGCGCCTGGAAGCGGCACAATGCGCGCCGCCAGCGGGAACGAGAACGGGAAGAGCAGCGGCGGCAGGCCGCCGCTTCACCGGAGACGGATCTCGGCGCACCGGCGGATTTCTCGCACGGCGGAGCAGCGCCGATGCCGACGGCGCCTTCGGTGCCGCTGTCGACGGCACAGGCGCCGCCGAGCGCCCTGAGCGCGCCCGATTCGTCCCGCGCCCCTGCGGCGTTGCCCGCGATTGCGCCGGCTCCGGCCGCGTCGGCTTCTGCCGCGCGTCCGCAGTTGCAGCGCGTGTCTCCGGACATCTTCGCCGGAGAAGCGCCGGCGCCCGCGGTCACCGCCGCCCCGCCGTCGTTTCCGCCGGCCGCGCCGCCGGCAGAGTTCCGCACCGCTCAAGCCCCGATTGAACAGCATCCACCGGCGCAGACGGCCGAGCCGCAGGTCGCGCAGACGCCGCTGCTGATTCTCGTTCCGAATCCGGAACCGGCGCAGCAACTGGCGGCGACGCCTGAGGCGCCGCCGGCCGAGTTGCCGATCGCGGACGTTTCGCTCTCGGCGCCGGCCTCCGACATCACGGTCGACGGATTCATCAACGAACCTGCGCCCGCGTCGGATTCGGAATTCACTCAGGCCGAACAGGATCTGCTGTTCGCCTCACCGTCGGAGCCGGAGATCGCGGCCGAGCCGGAAGCTGCGCCGCTCAACGCAGCGCCGTCGGGGCCGTTCACCGGCCTGGAACTCGACAATAATCCGTTCGCCGAACCTTCGCCGGAGCAGGTCGCCGCGACGCGGCTGCCTGCGGAGCCGTTGCCTCTCGCCGCACCGGTCCAGGAAGAACCGGCCCCGGCGCTATCGGCCCCTGCGGAGCTGCCGGCCGCGCATCCCGAAGCGCTCCTGGCTCCTCTCCCGGATGCCGACGCACCTGCGGCATTTCCGGCTTCCAACATCGCCGCTCCCGCCGCGCTCAATGCTCCCGCCGGACGCCCGCTGTCAGGTTCGCCCATCAGTTTCGCCACCGCCCCGCAAGGCGAAGTGCAGGTCAAGCTGTCCCGCATCGCAGAACGCAAGGGCCTCACGGGCTTCAAGGGCTTTTGTCCGGTGATGCTCAAGGATCATCGAGAACTGGTCGACGCCAAGCTGGAACACACCGTCGAATACTCCGGCCGCCAGTACTGGTTCTCGTCCGCCACCGCGCGGCAGCAGTTCCTGGCCGATCCGACAGCGTACATCCCGGCCCGCAACGGGATTGACGTCGTGCTCTTCGACCGGACCGGCGAATCCCGCGACGGGTCGCTCGATCACGCTGTCTGGTACAAGGGCCAGTTGTATCTCTTCGACTCCACGGAATCGCAGGCCGAATTCGCCGCCGCACCGCAGGCGCACCAGGTCAGCGAGTAACGATTCATTGCCTGTCGTTTCCGGGGCAAGACGCCCGAGGAAGCACAGAGACGCCGACAGGCTCGACGGCAGGGACGCCGCCGAGCCTGTTGTTTTTTTGGCGGGGGGCTGAAATGGAGGGTGCGGCCGCCGCACCGAATACGCAGCGGCATCGGTGCGGCGAGCCGCACCCTACTTCTCTGTGCCACCCTGGATCGATCAGTCCACCAGTTCCACGCGGCACACGCGCTTCTTGCCGACCCACAGCAGCATGCCGCTGGTGAGCGGAATGCGCTGGTCGTGCGCGGCGATGGGCGTCTTCTCTTCGCCGACGTACGCTCCGCCCCCCTGAATGACGCGCCGCGCTTCGCTTGTCGTCGGGCACAGGCCAGCGGCTTTCAGCAATTGCGCCGCCTGCGGCTCCGCCTCCAACTCGCTCCGCTTGAGCTTCACAACCGGGATCTCCGACGGCAGACCGCCCTCGCCGATCTCCCGCTGCCAGCGCGCCGCCGCTTCATCCGCCGCGGCCGCATCGTGGTACTGGCCAATCACCTGCTTCGCAAGCGTGACCTTCGCCGTCTTCGGATGACCGGCCAGCAGCGTGGCGACTTCGTCGAGCGGGATGTCGGTGAGCAGTTCGTAGAACTGCTTGAGGCAGGCGTCCGGCAACTGCATGAACTTCTTCATCATGTCGTAGGCCGGTTCGGAGATGCCGATGTAGTTGCCGAGGCTCTTGCCCATGCGGCGCACGCCGTCGAGTCCCAGCAGGATGGGCGACATCAGTCCAATCTGCGACGGCTGCCCCTGTTCCTTTTGCAGGTCGCGGGCCAGCATGAACGAGTACAACTGCTCGGTTCCGCCGAGTTCGATATCCGCGCGGATCTTCACCGAGTCCCACGCCTGCATCAGCGGATAGAGGCACTCATGCAGGTAGATGGGCGTCGACGCCTGCATTCGCTTGGCGAAGTCGTCGCGCGTGAGCAACTGCGCGACAGTGACCTTGCTTGTGAGTTCGAGCGTCTCCGCGAACGTCATGGGCGCGAACCAGTCGCCGTTGCGATGGACTTCGGCCTGCGACAGGTCGATCACCTTGCCGACCTGCCCGAGATAGAACTGAGCGTTCTTTTCGACCTGCTCGGCCGTGAGCCGTGCCCGGGTCTGGTCGCGTCCGCTGGGGTCGCCGACCATCGCCGTGTAATTCCCGATGATGATGACCGCCTGATGACCGAGCGACTGGAACTGACGCATCTTGCGCAGGGGGACCGTATGGCCAAGGTGCACATCGGCGGCGGTCGGGTCGATGCCGTACTTGATCCGCAGCGGCGCGCCGGTCTTGCGACTCTGTTC
>JAEUIG010000706.1 GCA_016795125.1 Planctomycetaceae bacterium
AGTTACTCACACAAAGCCGCAGAGACACAGAGACGCGCAGAGACCGAATAGGCTCCGTCGGCAAACCATACGTCAATCAGGAAGACGTGCGGTTTGTAATGGTTCGTGGTTCTGTCGCCGAGTCTGCTTTGCGCGTCTTCGTGACCTTGTGTCGATTTTCCTTCAATTGGAAAATGGCGAAGTGTCGCATCAGAACGACTGGCGTCCCTGCAGGGCGTCCGCCAGCATTTCCTTATTGGCGAACTCCAGCACGCTGCCGGTCGGGATGCCGCGGGCCAGCCGGGTAATCTTGATCGGCATCTCCTGGAGCAGGTTCGCGATGTACAGCGCGGTCCCGTCGCCTTCGAGCGTCGGGTTGGTGGCCATCACGATTTCGCGGACGCCGTCGGCCCGCACGCGCCGCAGCAAGAGGTCGATGGTGAGGTCGTCCGGGCCAACCCCTTCCAGTGGGGCCAGGCGGCCCCCCAGGACGTGATACGAACCGTGATACACGCCGGCTGCGTCGAGGGCGGCGACATCTCGCGGTTGTTCGACAATGCAAACTGTGGTCGGGTCCCGCCGCGGATCGCTGCAGAAGCTGCACAACTCGCGATCGGTCAGGTTGCCGCATTTGCCGCACCGCCGTACCGAACGCTTCACCTCACGGATTGCGTCGGCCAGTTGCAGTGCAATCGGTTCGTCGATCGACAGCACGTGGTTGGCCAGCCGCTCGGCGGTTTTTCGTCCGATGCCTGGCAGGCGTGCGAATTCGTCCACCAGCCGTCCGACGGCAGGGCCGAAAGGGTGTGCTTCCGGGGCTGGTCCTCGGTGTGCCATCCGTCTATGAGTTCCTTGCGTTCCGTCGCCGGGGGGCGTTCAGGAATTGGGAAATGGAAACGATTGACCCATCAGGGCCTTCTGCATCCCCTCCAGGTCGTAGCCTCCCAGCAGACTCGACATCTCGGACGCCAGCACCTCGCCCAAACGCTCTTGAGCCTGCTGCACCGCTGCGCACACGAGTTCCTCCAGCATCTCCGCGTCCTGAGTGGCGAAAATGGCGGGGTCGATCTTGCAGCTCAACAGCTTCTGCTGGCCGTTCATGGTGACCGTGACCATGCCGCCCCCCGCGCTGCCCTCGGCCCGGAGGTCTGCCATTTTCGACTGGATGTCGCCCATGCGTCCCTGAATGGCCTGCGCCTGTTTCAGGGCGTGCATCATTCCGCTAAGTCCCTTGAGCATAGATGTTTACGGCCCAGGATTCTCGGTTGTAACGATGGGGCGAACGTCGACCAGGGTTCCGCCGAAAACCGACGTCACCTGTTGAACGAAGGCATTCTTTCGCATCGCGTCCAGCGAGGCGGACTTATGAACCGCCGCAGGTTTGGCGACGGGTTCCGCAGCCGTTTCCGGCGTCTCGTCGGCGACAATCCTGCATTGAAGTCGTCGCCCGGCGGCAGCTTCGACCACCGACTCGAGTCGCGCGAGCGACTCCGGACGCTGGCAGAAGCTTCTGCTGAAAGAATAGCGCGCGGGCAGCATAATTTCCAGACCGTTTGGCCCGGAAATTGCTACTCGCGAGGCGTTCCGCAGGTGACCGGCGATCGATTCTGGAAGCGATGCAAGCACCTCCTTCCAAAGGACTTGCACTGATTCATCGTTCAGCTCTGTCACCGGGGCTGACGCCGCTGGCCGAGCCGGTTCGTCCGGAATCTCGGTAACCGGAGGGGGTGAAACTGCCGGCGAAGCGGGGGTTGGAGCCGGTTTAATGACGGCCGGGATGTTTTTTTTTCGCGCGTCCGCATCCGGCGTCGGGGAGCTGCGAGGAGCGACGGGGGGAGGCAATCGTGGCGGTGCTGTGCCCGCGACCGCGGCCGCCGGCGGAAGCTCCTTGAGCTCCCGGATCATCCCCGCGACGTCGCTGAGGCTCTCCAGCAGGCAGATTCGCACCACGGCCAGTTCCAGCAAGGCGCGGCCGTAGTTCACCCGCTGCATCCGTCCCTTGGTGTCGACCAGCATCTGCATCGCGGCGCTGATGGTTTCAGCCCCCCAGCGGGCGGCCTGCTGTTCCAGTTCGGGACGCAGTCGTTCGGCGACGCTCAGCAGGGGCACGGTCTTGACGCCCAGTCCGGCCACCAGCAGATCGCGCAGGTATTCCAGCAGCTGGTCGCTCAGGCTGCCGACCTGGACGCCGGCAGCAAAGGCCTCTTGCAGCAATGTCAACGCCGCGCCCGCGTTCGAATCGGCGAGGGCGTCGGCCAGTGCCACCAGCCGTTCGTCCGGGGCGGTTCCCAGCAGGCGGTGTACGTCGTCCGGCGTTACCTTCTCGCTGCCGAATGCCAGCAGCTGGTCGAACAGCGACTGGGCGTCGCGCATCGAACCGGCCGCACGCCGGGCGACCAGCTCGACAGCCTCCGGTTCCACGGCGACTCCATCGGCCTCGGCGATCTGCTGCAGGCGCGCCGCGACGGCGGCCGTGCCGATCAGTCCGAAATCGAATCGCTGGCAGCGGGAGAGAATGGTCTCCGGAACCTTGTTCGGCTCGGTCGTGCAGAATACGAATTTGACGTTTGGCGGCGGCTCTTCCAGCGTTTTGAGGAGTGCGTTGAAGGCTTCCTTCGTCAGCATGTGGACTTCGTCGATGATGTACACCTTGTACGGCGACCGCATCGATTTCACGCCGACGTTCGCCCGCAAGGCGCGGATATCGTCGATGCCGCGATTGGAGGCGCCGTCGATCTCCAGCACGTCGACGTCGTTGCCGGCGGCGATTCCTTCGCACGCGTCGCACTGATTGCACGGCACGCCGTCGACGACGTTTGGACAGTTCAGCGCCTTGGCGAAAATCCGCGCGGTCGAGGTCTTTCCCACCCCGCGGGCGCCGGTGAACAGGTATGCGTGGGCCACGCGTCCGCCACGAATGGCATTGCGCAGCGCCTGACCGACGTGCTCCTGGCCGACGACGTCTGCAAACGTCTGCGGCCGGAATCGCCGGGCCATCACGGTGTAATGTGCGTCTTCTCCGGACATGGCAAGCGGGGGGTCTGCTGTGCAGTGAGTGGTTCGTCGCCCGCCGATTCTATCGCCTGTCAGCCCCCGCACGAACCCTCAGCGCCATGCGGTCCCGGCGATCCACCCATTACGCTGGCGGTTTCGCGGCCGTCGATACGTGCGCCCACGTCCGTTCCGCCGCGACTTCTCCGCTATGGATGCAGTCCGGCACCCCCACGCCGTGGTACGCATTTCCCGCCAGGTGCAGTCCCGGAATCTGCGACGCGAGCTGTTCGATGCGGGCGATGCGCTCGATGTGGCCAAGCGAGTATTGAGGCATGGCGCGGTCATAACGCACGACTCGCACAAACTCCGCCGGTCCGGAAACACCCCGCAACCCGCTCAGTTCCGAGTGGACGAGTTGCGCGAGTCCTTCGTCGTCGGCGCCCAGCAACTCGGGTTGCAGGGCGCCACCGACG
>JAEUIG010000160.1 GCA_016795125.1 Planctomycetaceae bacterium
CCGGCAGTCTGCAGTTTTGCGAGCACGAAGCGATCGACGGCGCTGTTCGACCATTCGTCCCCGTCAACTTGCGGCACGGCATGGTTTCCCAGCGCGCGGAACGACCAGAACTCGCGGCCGGCCGCGATATCGATCGCCGGCCGTGGAGTCTCGACGCTCGCACCGTGCTCCGGCATCGGGGCGCCCAGGCGGACCCATTCCTCCAGCCGCTGCAGATCGGCATCCGGGAGCTTGCCGTCGGGCGGCATCTGCAGGTCGACCTCGTCGTAGCGCACCGCCTGCATCAGCAGGCTGGCATCCGGATCGCCTGCAACATAGAGCACTCCGCGGCTCCCGCCCCCCTTGATCCCGGCGGAGGAATCCAGCGCCAGGTCTGCTTCGCGCAATTTGCCGGAGGTCGCGTGGCACTCCAGGCAATGCTCGTGAAACAGCGGGCGAACATGCCGTTCGAAGAACTCGATCCCCTCGGCAGTCGCGATATTCTCACCCACCGACGCAGTGTCGTCCCCGGCGCACGCTTGCGGTTTCACAACCGCCAGCAACGCCGCGGTTACCGCCACAAACACCCGCAAACTCATATTCCTCGGAATCCGACACGACATCGACAGCGGTCCTCAACTCGACCTCGTTGCAGGCTCCACGATAGCACAGATCCGCACGCCGCTCATCGCCGCACGGAAATCGGGGCGCTCAAAACTGACGCCGCGTATACAATCTCCGCATGTTTCGCGCGGTGCTCATCCTCTGGGCCTCTCCCGGCAGCCTGATCGGCCTCGCCGTCGGCGTCGCCGCCGTCGCCTGCCGCAGCGGCGCCATCCGCCGCAACGGATCGACGCTCGAATGCCACGGTCCGCTGGTTCGCTGGGTGCTGACGCGCAAGCGGTTTCAGGCCCGCGCGATGACGCTCGGCCACGTCATTCTCGGCTGCGATGCAGCGGCGCTCGAGGTCACCCGCGAGCACGAGCTTGTGCATGTCCGCCAATATGAGCGCTGGGGACCGCTGTTCATCCCCGCCTACCTGCTCAGTTCGGCCTGGCTCTGGACGCGCGGCTTCGATCCCTATCTCGACAACCCGTTTGAAGTCGAAGCCTACAACCACGACGCGGCCGGAAAAGCATGGCCACGCATCAATCGGGAGGGCGAGGCTCCCGACAAGCCGCTATAGCAACGGCTCACTTCTTCTTTTTCTTCTTCTTCGGCTCGGGTTCCGGTTCCGCTTCGGCCAGTTCGTCGCCCAGAAACGCGTCGTCCTCGAACTGGAAGTCGTCCGTCTGCTCGAACTCGGAAGAGTCCATCGCCTCGGTCTCTTCGACCTCCTCGGAGAAGTCGGCTTCTCCCGACAGGTCTTCGGCGGCGTCCACGTCCGAAACAATCTCGGCCGTCTGGGCTCCCGTCGTGCCCGTCGGAAGCGCTTCCGACTTCGCCGCCTTGACGGCCTGCGGGGCGCGACGCTTGCCGACCGCGATGATGATCGGCGAGAGAGCGATCAGCAGGCCCATCACCCACATGCCGCCGACTGTGGCGATCACCAGGGGCTGCATGTCCCCCGCGTGCCTGAACAGGGCCATTGCCGCCATAAAGCACAGGAGTCCGGCGGGTATTGCAGCCACCAGAGACGTTGCAGCCAGCGCCATGCGACTCACGGCGTTCGTCCTTAACATAGGGCGGAATCGAAAACGGGGCCGTCGCCCCCCTGCCAGCGTAACTCCGGCCGCCGACCCTTCACAAGCGCGTTGTCGGCTGACGACACGGTCTCTTCGCCCCCGATCGGTTCTGTGAAGCCCGCGAGTTCAGCGATTCTGCCGATTCTGCACGCCGCGAAGAAACCGCCCGCCACCCTGTCCGGTCATGCCGCCTGGGCGATCTCCCCCCGCTTTCAATCGCCGCTTGCGGTTTCGCCACCCGGCCGCCGGACGGGCCCCGCCACCACCTCAAACGCCTCTGCCACCTCAGTCGGCACCCGCATCAGCCGCCCGTCCGCAAACCGCACAAATGCCCAGTTCGTTTCCGCCCGGGCCAGCAGCGCCTCGTCTTTCGCCCGCAGGATTTCGAACTTCCGGACCGACGACACCCGCTGAAAGTCCGCGACCCAGGTCCGGACCACGATCCCGTCCCCCTCGAATGCCGGAGACCGGTACTCGATGAAGTGCGACCGGGCCACCCAGCCGTGTCCGGCCGCGTGATACCGCTGCGGAGTCCACCCCTGCGCCGATGAATGCGCTACCGCCGCGTCCTGCATCCAGCTCACGTAGCACACGTTGTTGACGTGCCCGAGACCATCGATTTCCTCCGGCTGCACCGTAAGATGATGCAGGTAGATCGCAGGCATCGCACCCACCGTTCGCCCGTGCCAAGGTTAGCGACGCATCGAAGATGCGTCTTTTATCGCCGATCGACTGCCGCTATCGCCGGTAGATTACCGGCCTCGCCCCGGCGCGTCGATTGAGCCGCTCGTTCCCCGGCTGCTACACTCGCCGCTGAGGATCTCGGTCATCGGTTTCTGGTCGTCAATGCGGTAGTGCACAGCGTTCTCCGACTTCTGTCCGCCGACCTCCGACCTCCGTTCGTTTTGACCGACAACCGAAAACCGACCACCGACTGCCTCTCCGAATGTCCCGTCTGTCGCAGGCCAAGCTGCTCGATCTCAATAAGGCGTTTGACGAACGCACCCCCGAGGAACTCCTGCGCTGGTGCCGAGACACCTTCGGCCTGCGTGTCGCCGCGATTTCCGCTATGCAGAAGGCCGGCAGCGTCATCTGTCATATGCTCCACCGGCTGAAGCTCGATATCCCGGTTGTCTTCGTCGACACCGGCGTCATGTACCAGGAGACTCTCGACACGCGCGACCAGCTCGCCCGCGAATACGGGCTCAATATCCGTACGCTCACCCCGCGCCTGACCATGACCGAGCAGACCGCCGAATTCGGGGTGCTGTACCTGTCGGTCGAGGGGCAGAAGCAGTGCTGCCACATGCGCAAAGTCGAACCCCTGCGAGCCATCGCGGGCGAGTTTGATGCCCTGATTGGCAGCCTCCGCCGTGCCGAAGGGGGTAAGCGGGGCGGATGCCCCATCATCTCTGTGGACCCGGAAATGAACGCCGTCCGGCTCAATCCGCTCGCCAACATGACCGACGAACAGATGGACGCCTACGTCAGCGAACACAACGTCATCCTCAATCCGCTGCACGCGCAGGGCTTCACGACCATCGGCTGCAATCGCTGCACCACCCCGGTCCTCCCGAACGAACCGCCCCGCGCCGGCCGCTGGCGACACCTCGGACCCTGGTCCATGTACTGCGGCATTAATCCAACGGACATGGACGATTCGACCGCACCCGCCGTCGACCTTCCGCAGGACCTCATTGACCGCATCCTCGGTCAGAAGACCGACTTCATGATCTAGTGTGTCTCAGCGAGCATTGCCTTACTAGCCGCGACCGTCAGGGAGCGCGACCCGGTGTGGCGCTCTCTGAAGGTCACGGCTGGTTGAGTTCTTCGGAGCTGTCTTGTGACGACTCCCGTACCTCCCTCCCCCCATCGCCCGCGCGACTTCGCCGATCTCGCCCGCCGCATCTCCGGCCGCACCACCGACCTCTTCGCCATCGCGCTGGTCGTCGCCCTGCTGCTCACCGTCGGCGTGCAACTCACCCGCTGGTGGCGCACAGAACCGCCGACCCTGACGGAGGAATCGGTTGCATCCGAGCCGATGTCGCTCTGGGACCACGCCGACGGCGTCGCCGTCTCGTTCGACAGCGACGACTGGACGCTCGAACGAACTACGGCCTTCGGAACAGCCGGGGCGATTACGGACTCAATCGTGAACAGTCTGCGACAACAGCTCGACGCGCTGCTCGACGGTGAGCTGCCGCCAATCGATCCTGCGGAGTCGGCGTGGCTCAAGAAACTCGACTCCTGGACGCCGCTTGTGGAAACAGGCAACGGAGGCAAAGTCTACACGTTGGGGGGACCCTGGCCGTGGATCGTCGCCACGCATGCGCCTTCGATAACGCCGGATTCTCATGCCGCGGGCGAAGGGCGTGTGCTATGCTGGGCATTCGCACTTCCTCAATCCGATTCGTCGTGGACGGTCTACTCCGCCAGGCGCAGCAGTCGGCACGTAAGCACAACGTCGCACGTCAACATTCCGTTGCCGGACGATATGCAGCCCTTGTTGACGGCGGCCACCTCGACAGGTGGATTGAAGGCGTTTCGGTCGGCATCGTCCTTGAAAACCGCTCAGAGCGACTGGCATCGCCTGCTCAGTTCGTCCGGCTGGGTTCAACATGGGGAATGGATGCTGAATGACGCATTGGCGCGAGGCACGTTTCAGCAGGACGGTGTGAACCAGACGACGACCCTCAATGCCACGTTGATTCCGACCGACGACGGTGAGACGCGCGGCATCGTCGAGTGGCGGACCGATCGAACAGACACCAGGCCATCTGACACCAGGCACCAGACCACCCCGCCATGAA
>JAEUIG010000751.1 GCA_016795125.1 Planctomycetaceae bacterium
GCGAGACCCCGCTGGGTCTGATCCAGATCGACAACATGCGAAAGCTCACCGAGGCCGGCGGAATCGTGCTGCCGGCGGCCCCCGGGTTCTATCACCGGCCGCAGTCCATCGACGACCTGGTCGATTTCGTCGTGGCGCGAGTCTGCGATCAGTTGGGAGTGGAGACCGAACTGATGCGCCGCTGGGGAGGGGCGGGATCGGACTCGCTTCCGAACTAGCGTCCCGACGCTCGGGAAACCGCTGGATTCCTGGTCGAGCATTCTGGCCCAGACGCTATGATGGAATCTGTGTCGTCGCCTTCACAAAGTGTTGCAATTTGCAACACTCCGTGTTGCCGCAAGTCCACATCCGGCCGGGAATTCGGTCTTGGACCCCGGGAAATCTCCGATTGTGATCGGATCGGGAATTTTTCGACCGAACATCCTCAGGCGGCGGCAGGTTTCCCTTGTGAAGGCAGGTCGGCCAGGCTCGGTCGGCGGTCTTGGCCACACCTACGGTTTTGGGAGAGTGAACTCCATGATGGAGTGGAGACGAATCGGGCTGGGAATTGCTGCTGTCGTACTGGGCGCCTGTGCGCCGGGCTTCGCTGCCGATGAGCCTGCGCCGCTGGCGGACCGTGCTGCGGCGGAGATCGTCGCCGCGATCGACGAGCACATCCGCACCGGCTGGACCGACAACGAGATCGAAGCCAGCCCGACGGCCGACGATGGGGAATGGCTGCGGCGCGTGTACCTCGACCTGGTCGGGCACATCCCGCCGGTCGAAGTAACGACCGCTTTCATGGAGGACAAGGCGGAAGACAAACGCGACCGGATGGTCGACACCCTGCTCGACGATCCGCACTACGTGCGGAACATGACGACCGTCTGGGCAAACACTCTGCTGGGGCGGGTGACGCCGGAGCGAACGAGCCGGGCCGGGATGGAAAAGTTTCTGCGCGAGAATTTCGCGCGTCGGCGGCCGTGGAACGAAATCGTCTACGACATGCTGACCGCCGAAGGGAAGTACGAGGAGAACGGTGCGGTCAATTTCCTGCTCGGCCAGTTGCAGGGGAACCCGAACCGCGAGGACTACACGGTCGAAGCGACGGCCCGGGCCTCGCGGCTGCTGCTCGGCATGCAGGTGCAGTGCACGCAGTGTCACGATCACCCGTTCAATACCTGGAAGCAGGCGCAGTTCTGGGAGTTCGACAGCTTTTTCAAGCAGATCGTCCGCAACGATGTCGACAAGTACGACGCACAGTCCGGCCGGATGGTGGACGACTACTCGGAACTGAATTTCCGCGACTACTCGGGGCCGGTGTTCTACGAGACGCGCGCCGCCGAAATGAAGGTGTCGTATCCGGCGTATTTCGGGCGCGAACTGGAGATCAACAGTTCGACCAACCGCCGCCTGGAGTTTGCGAACCTGATCTGCCGCGATGATCCAAGCAAGCAGCTCGCTCGGTCGATGGTCAATCGCACCTGGGGACAGTTCTTCGGGTTCGGCTTTACCAAGCCGGTCGACGACATGGGACCGCACAACGCCCCAAGTCATCCGGAACTGCTGGAAAAGCTGACGGACGAGTTCATCGCAGCCAATTACGACGTCCGGCGGCTGTGTGGGTGGATCTGCAAGTCGGAAGCCTACGGCCTGACGAGCAGATTCAACGACAGGAATACGGTCGACGATCCGGCAAACGGCGAAGTCCCGCTGTTCAGTCACATGTCTGTGAAGTCGCTGACGGCCGAACAGTTGTACGATTCGCTGCTGATCGCCACCGGCGCGCATCAGGCGGGTCAGGCCAGCTACGAAGAAGCGCAGGCACAGCGACAGATGTGGCTGGCCGAGTTCCTGCGGATTTTCGGCGGCGCCGACGACCAGGAGCCGACGGTGTTTGCCGGTTCCATCCCGCAGGCGCTGATGCTCATGAACGGCGAACTGGTCAACAAGGCGGTCAGCGCCGACTCCGGCAGCTACCTGAACTCGGTCCTCAACGATTCGCGTCTCCGCAGCGACAACCAGCGTGTCCAGCAGTTGTACCTGTCGGCGCTGGGGCGGCTGCCGGGCCGCAAGGAAGTCACCCAGTTGGGGGCCTTTGTGAAGTCGCATCCGAACAAGCTGCAGGCGTTCCAGGATTTGTACTGGGCGCTGCTGAATTCGAACGAGTTTGTTGTGAATCACTGAGAGTGGTCAGGGGTCGGAGCTTAGCCTCGAAGAGGCGATACGATGTAGCCGTGAGCGTAAGCTCACGGATTAACTTTAAAGCCCCGAAGGGGCGATACTGAGCTCAATGTGCCGCCCCTAACGGGGCTTCGACAATCCTGGTGCCGCTCCGGCGGCTTACGCCGCCGGCGACGACGTGTCGGTCCTTCGGAACTGAACAGCAACCATCATGTACAAGCAGACGACGATGCAAAGTTTTAATCCTGCGGGGATGACGCGACGACATTTTCTGAATCACCTGGCGGCCGGCAGCGTGACGACGCTGGGGGCCATGCAGTTCCTCGGCCAGTTGCGGACCCATGCGGCCGAGGTGCAGAAGAACCGCAAGGCGTGCATTCTCGTCTGGCTGGGGGGCGGCGCGCCGACGATCGACATGTGGGACCTGAAGCCCGAGTCGAAGAACGGCGGCGAGTTCAAGCCCATCAGCACGGCCGGCGACCTGCAGATCTCCGAGCACTTGCCGAAGATCGCCCAGCAGATGGGGTCGCTGTCGGTCGTCCGCTCCATGAGCACGCGCGAAGCGGATCACGATCGCGGCACGTACTACATGCACACGTCGTACGTCCCCAATGCGACGGTCGTCCATCCAACGTTCGGCTCGGTCGTCAGCTATGAACTGGGCAAGTCCCGCCCGGACCTGGAGATTCCCGCGTTCATTTCGATCGGCGGCGGCAGCATGAGCCCCGGCTTCCTGGGCATGACGAACGCGCCGTTTGTGGTCGATTCCCAGGGCCGGATTCAGAACGCGGAGATGGCCGGCATGGATCAGCAGCGGCTGGGCCAGCGGCTGCAGATTCTCGGCGCGATCGAAGAGGGTTTCATCCAGTCGAACCGCGGCGACGTGGGTCAGGCGCATCGCGACGTGTATCAGAAGGCCGTCAACCTGATGAAGTCGGACCAGATGGAGGCGTTCCGCGTCAATCGCGAAGGCCCGGAGGTTCGCACGGCCTATGGCGACACGCCGTTCGGCAACAGCCTGATCATGGCCCGCCGGCTGGTGGAAACGGGAGTGCCGTTCGTCGAAGTCCGCAATCCGAACGGATGGGACCTGCACCAGAATGTGTTCACGACCCTGCGTCAGACGAACCTGCCGATGCTCGACAACGGCATTTCCGGGCTGGTCGCCGACCTCAAGGACCGCGGGATGTTCGACGACACCGTCGTGGTCTGCATGGGCGAGTTCGGACGGACGCCGCGGATCAACGCAAACGTCGGCCGCGACCACTGGGCGGCGAGCTGGTCGGTGTTGATCGGCGGCGGAGGACTGCGCGGCGGCATCGCCGTCGGCGAGACCGACAATGACGGGCTCACCATCACCAGCGAGACGTACCTGCCGGGCGACCTGTGGGCCACCGTCGCCCATGCCCTGCGGATTCCGCTCAGCACGGTTCACACGTCCACGCGCGGCCGGCCCATGAAGATCGCCAACGGCGGCAACCCAATTAAATCGCTGCTGACGTAGCTGTCAGCGATCAGCCTTCAGCCATTCTTCCTAACTCCTAACTCCTCCTTGAACACGGACGCACACACTCCACGCAACTCCTCCGATCGGGCCGACCGCCCGACGCCGGACCTGGTGCGCGCGCCGAGTGAGGAGTTCGTCCAGCAGTTCACGCGGCATCAGCGGCGGCTGTACCTGTATATTCTGTCGCAGGTGTCGAACACGCAGGATGCCGAAGAGGTGCTGCAGGAGACGAACCTCATTGTCTGGGCGAAGTTCCACCAGTTCGACCTGACGACCAACTTCTTCGCATGGGCGGCGCAGATCGCCACCTATGAAGTGCTGAAGTTCCGGCAGCGACGGCACCGCGAGAAGCTGCGGTTCAGCGACGAGTTCGTCGACGCCGTCAGCCGGGACGTCATGGAACGGTCGGAGGAACTGGAGCGGCGGCGCACCGCACTGGAAATGTGCCTGAAGAAGCTGAAACCCGACGATCGCGCGTTGATTCATCGCCGGTATCAGCCGGGGGAACGGGGCAAGCACGTCGCGGCGGACCTGGGCCGTCCGGCGAACTCGGTGTACCAGAGCCTGGGCCGCATCCGCAGAACCTTGCTGGATTGCATCCAGCGGCGACTGGCGACGGAGGCGACCGCATGACGCCGCACAACCGCGAGGAATTGCTGGAACTGCTGGAGGCGCTCTGTGAAGAGCGGCTCACGCCGTCGCAGCATGCGCGGCTCGATCAGCTCGTGGTGTCGAATCGCGAAGCGCGGCGGCTGTATATCGACTACGTCACGCTGCACGGCACGCTGGCGTGGGATGTCGCCACGGCCGCGGGCGAAGAGTTCCCGGCGCATCGAGACGCGGCCGCGGCGGACGAACCTCGCCGCCGACCGAACGTCCGGCGACGCATCATGGTCTTCAGCAGCGTGGCGGCGGCGGTGATCGCGGTCATTGTCACCTGGAACCTGCTGCCGCCGAAGCCTGCCGAGCAATCTACCGACGAGCCGCTGGTTGCCATCGATCCTGCGCCGGTTGATGTCGCCGCACAGCCGGTTCCGCATGTCGCACCGATTGAAGATTCCTTGCAGAATCCGGTCGACGATCCCGGCTCGGAACAGCCGCCGTCCCTGCCGATGGTCGTCGCCCAGCGCCCGGACGATGCCGTGCCGATCGACGTTCCGGTCGTGGCCGACACGGTGTCGTCGATCAACACGGCGATGATTGCCGCCTGGAACGAGGCCGGCATCCGGCCGTCGGAACCGGCGGACGACGCCGAATGGGTGCGCCGGCTGTACCTCGACCTGGCGGGCCGGATTCCATCGCCGGGCGAAGCCGACTCGTTTCTGACCGATTCCTCCGCCGACAAGCGCGAACGCCTGGTTGACTCCCTGCTGCAGAGCCCCGAAACGGCGCGGAACTTCGCGACGCAGTGGACCAACCTGCTGGTCGGCCGTGCCGAACGCCCCGGTCTCGATCGCGTCGCACTGCAGCAGTATCTCCAGTCGCAGTTCTCCGCGAACCGGCCGTGGAGCGAATCGGTAACAGCGCTGATCACGGCCGAAGGCCCGGCCGAGGGCAACGGTCCCGCCAACTTCCTGCTGGCCCATCTCAACAATGAGGCCGTGCCGGCCACCGCCGTTACCGCGCGGTGCTTCCTCGGCCTGCAGGTGCAGTGCACGCAGTGCCACGCCCATCCCTTCTACAAGGGCTGGGGGCAGGAACAGTTCTGGGAGCTCAACAGCTTCTTCCAGCAGACCAAAGTCGCGCGCTCCCGGTCGTCCGACGGCGGCATGATGACTCTCGAATTGACGAACAGCGTCGTCGGCGGGCCGACGTTCTATGAAAACCGCAATGGCGAAATGAAAGTCGCGTTCCCGCGGTTCAATGAAGTCGAAGTCGATCCGGGCACCGCGACAAATCGCCGACAGGAACTGGCGCAGCTGCTCGTCTCCGGGGACCGGCCGCAGCTCGCGCGGGCGTTCGTCAACCGGACATGGGCGCACTTCTTCCGTTTCGGCTTCGTCAATCCAATCGACGATATGGGGCCGCATAACCCGGCCACGCATCCGGAACTGCTGGACCGGCTGGCGGACGACTTTGTCGCCGGCGGCTACGACATCCGCGCGCTCTGCCGGGCGATCTGCAACTCAACGCCGTACCAGCTGACCAGCCGGCCTGGGGACGCCAGCGTCCTCGACGATCCCGAACAGGGAGACCCGCCGCTGTTCAGCCGGATGTACCTCAAGCACCTGACGGCCGAGCAGCTGTACGATTCGCTGCAGGTCGCCACGCTGCCGAGCGCCGATCCGGGAGCCGCGCTGCGGAACGCCGACGCCCAGCGGCAGGCGTGGATTGCACAGTTCTTTTCTCCCGAACAGACGGAGGAGAACTGCGAGTCGACGACGTTCGACGGCACGCTGCCGCAGGCGCTGTCGATGATGAATGGCGAACTGGTGGCTCAGGCCGTGAGTTCGGCGGACAACACGCGGCTGGCGTCGATCCTGGTGGAGACGCCAGACGAGGTGGAGCGGATCCGGAAGATTTCGCTGGCGACGCTGTCGCGCTATCCGACGCGTGACGAAGTCGACAAGATCCGCGAGTTTCTGCGTCACAGCGTGCGTCAGCAGGTGCAGAGCGGACGCGTCGCGAATGCGAAGCAGGCGATCGACGAATCGCTGCGGGACGTGTACTGGGCGTATCTGAACTCGGCCGAGTTCATCGTCAATCACTGACGTGGGGGCGATGCGTGGTGTTAAGCAGTTGTCGCTGCCTCAAACTCCAGATGGCGCGACGGCTGGCGCCGAGGTGCTCGATCAATCCGAGGGGCTAATGCCCCGAAGGGGCTTCACTA
>JAEUIG010000767.1 GCA_016795125.1 Planctomycetaceae bacterium
CGATCTGGTTGTCCACCCGGCGGAACTCGGCCCGAGCCTGCGAGAAGATTGCCTCATACTGCCTGGCTTCCTGCAATGTCGGCTGCCACGTGTTGGACCAGACGGCGCCGCTGGTCACGTCGCGCAGATAGCAGAAGCTCCCGAATGCGTCGCGCGTCGGGTCTTCGCGCCAGCGCGTGACTGCCAGATCCCGCCATTTGCTGTACCCGCCGCCTGCCGTCGTGATGGCGACGTGGTAACGTCCGTTGGACAGCAGATGCAGTTCGATGTTGGGCCTGCTCGGATCCGCAAAGGCGCGCAAAGAGCCGCTCTCCTCCGCCGATACGGTCCTGGTGGCCTGAGCTTCAATCGCGTGCGGGAACACGGGTGCGATCGCTTTCGGCACTCGTTCCTGCAGAAGCAGTTCCGCGGCGCGGAGCATGGGATCGGCCATGAAGCGGCGTTGCATGGGCTGATTCAGCAGCAGGCGCGCCAGCGAAAGCAGCGTCATTCCATGATGATGCGCCATGTACTGGCGCACCGTGACGCGCAGCGCCCCCGGGGGCAGACGCCCCGTCGTATAATCGATGGCTTCACAAAAGCCGTAGTCTGAGAGCTGTCCTTCGCCTGCCAGACGCTCGAGATTCCGGCAAGCCGCTTCCGGAGTGACCATCAACGCGAGTGCCGTCGCATAGGGAGCGATGACGAGATCATCCCCCAATCCTCGCTTGAGTCCCAAACCGGGCACGCCAAAGGCGCGATACTGATAGGTCCGATGCTGGTCGATCAGGTTGTATCCGGATTCCGAGATCCCCCATGGCACGCGGCGCTGCCGACCGTATTCGATCTGCCGACGAACAACCGCATTGTACGTCCGGTCGAGCAGCGTGGCCTCGTAGCTGGGCATCACGAGCAGCGGCATCAGATACTCGAACATCGAGCCGCTCCAGCTCAAGAGCGCCGCAGAGTTGGCCGCGTTGGTCAGCATTCTGCCGAGTGCGAACCAATGCTGTTGACCGACTTCGCCGCTGGCGACGGCCAGATAGCTGGCGAGGCGCGCCTCCGATGCGAGCAGGTCGTAAAAGCTGGCATCGAGTCGCTGGTCGCTGACGTTGTAACCAATCGTGAAAAGCTCACGCTTGCGGTCGTAGAGCAGCCCGAAGTCCATTTCGGCAAGGTCGCGACATCGCTGAGCCATATCATGGCTGGCTTGGGAGCGCTCCTCGGCGTGCTCTGCACCTGTCGCGACAAGCCCGAACAGATGTTCCAGCCATTGACGTCCGGCATCGGTTGAGCCGGGCAACGCTGCGTCGAGCAGCGGCTTCAGACGAGCCGGGCAGAGAATCGTGCTGGCGAGCGTTGCGCTGTTGTCGAGTTCATCCATGATGAGGCGGATTGGCTTCAGCAACAAGGCAGGAACGTCGTCGGAAGCTCCGGGCCCTGCCGGAGCGTTCAACCACGGGGCGAGGTGCAGGATGTCCTCAAGATGCTCATCACAAGCCGTTTTGTAGGCATGCAGCCACCAGGCGATTTCCTGGTCGTCGTCCTCGATCGCAGCCAGCTCGGCGGCGACTGCCGAGAGCCTCGCCAGCAGCGCGCGGGCGGCGCGGAGACCGCTGGGAAGGGACTGCAGGACGTCGAGTTCTCGTTCGATCTTGCGAACGACATCGGCGCCGCCGGCAATCTCCTCGTTGCCTCGAACAACATCGAGCAGGACTTGCAGTGTCGTGGCAATCCCAGCGAACATCCGCGGCGGCAAAAGCGGCGCCGTTGCCAGCTCGCGGTAGCCGCTGCTCAAGACAAGCAAACACGCCGCGAGATTGCCGCTGTCGACAGTCGAGACGTACCGCGGGTGCAAGGGGGCCAGCGTGCCCGTGTCATACCAGTTGAGCAGGTGCCCGTGATGCCGCTCCATCCGGGAGATCGTGTCCAGCGTTTTTTCGGTTCGCCCCAACAGCTGTGCGACGGAGCAGAATCCAAAGTCACAGGCCGCCAGATCGCTGAGCAACGCCATCCCGATATTCGTGGGGCTGGTGCGAGGCGCCACCGTCAGCATCGGATTGTGCTGGATGTTGTCCGGCGGCAGCCAGCTGTGCTCGGCGGTCACGAACTCTTCGAAGTATCGATAGGTCAAGCGTGACAGCTTGTTGAGGAACAGCTGCTGGGAGGCGGTGAGCTGCGTCGGACGAACACGCAGCGGCCGGCTGATCCACCACGCCAGGACGGGTGAAAGCGCCCATGCAGCGAGAAATGGAGCCGCCAGGGAGATCGTTCCAGGCCGGAGAACGAGCAACAGGCACAGCGTCAGCATGGCGAGCATCGGCGCAGCGGCCATGGTGCGATAAGCCGCGTGGAGGTCTCCCCGAGCGGCCCGCTCGGCTTCGCTGGCGGTCCTCCACTCCAGGAGCCGACGCCTCGTGACACACATCCGGATCAGAGTGCGGACGATTGCGTCCGTGCTGGTATAGGCTTCGAACGGAAGCCAGATCAGCGACAGGATCCCGTTAGCAACCGGCCGGAGCATTGATTCTGCCACCGCGCGCTCGTGGAGGCGGGTTGGCAGATCGGCCGGCTTCGAAAGCAGCTGAAGAATTCCCGACACGAGCACCGGCAGGAGTGCGGCTGCGATCACCAGAAGCGTCGCTGCCAACGCCGCGTCCGCCGAAGTGCACCAGGCCGCGAGCAGCAGCACGAATGCGGCAATCGGCGTAACGCTGCGTCGGAGATTGTCGAGGATTTTCCAACGCGAAAGGGCGGATACGGGGTTCGAGCAACGCTCTCCGGTGCGACTTCTGACACGCGGCAACAGCCAGCCTGCAATCTGCCAGTCGCCGCGCATCCACCGGTGCCGTCGCTCGACATCCGCGAGATACCGCGAGGGATGTTCCTCGTAGAGAGTCACATCGGTCAACAGGCCTGAGCGGCCGTACGCGCCTTCGATCAGATCGTGGCTGAGGATCGTGTTCTCAGGAAAGTTGCCGCAGAACCGTTCGAACGAGTCGACATCGTAGATTCCCTTGCCGATAAACGAACCTTCGCCGAACATGTCCTGATAGACATCGGAGACGACCTGCGTGTACGGGTCGATCCCGGCATCGTCCGCTTGCAGGAGCGAAAAGCGCGATCGTCGAAGGCTCGTGAGGTTGCTGCCGACGCGTGGCTGCAGAATCGTATACCCTGCGACAATGCGGCGGCCCTGCGGATCACTCACCGGTCGGTTCAATGGATGCGCCAGCGTGCCGACCATGCAGCGCGCGGCATCGCGAGGCAGTTGCGTGTCGGTATCGAGTGTGATGACGTACCGCACGCGCTGCAGCACGGATGTGTCACCGGTCGCCACCGCGAATCGACCTGTCGCGCCGCGCAGCATCGCATTGAGATCTGCGAGCTTCCCCCGCTTGCGTTCACGTCCCATCCAGACCCCTTCCTGGGGATTCCAACGCCGCGCACGATGGAACAGAAAGAAGATGTCCTCGGGGGAACTGGCGTACTTTCTGTTGAGCTGACAGATCCCCTCAGTCGCGACCTTCACAAGTTCGGCGTCCTGAGTCTGCACTTCGGTGTGTGCATCGCAGAAATCGGTAAGCAGCGCAAAATGCAGGTGTGGATCGCGATTCGCAAGGTACCGCAGTTCCAGTCCTTCGATCAGATGCTCGACGCCCGCAGGACTTGTCAACATGGTCGGTACGACGACCAGCGTGCCATGTTCGCCCGGGATGCCGTGCTCAAAGTCCATTCGCGGCAGCGCCTGCGGGCGCACCAGGCGGCTTACGAGCAGATTGATGATTCCGACGCCGAGGTTCGACGCAGCCAGCAGCGCGCACGTCGCCAGCAGCCAGATGATCCAGGGCGGCGAGGCTGCTGGCTCCAGCCCCCGCAGAAATCCCCAGGTCGCCAACCCGGTGACGACAACGATCGAGCCGAGATAGCACGTCAGCGGCAGTCGCCGTCGCAGCTTGTCGAGGATCACGACTGGCGTCAGTCGCATCTCGGCCAGGCTTTCGAGCGCCCACCGGCCGTGATCCACCAGGAAGTAACCGACGTGGGCCGAGCGGCCATCAGGGTGTTCGCGGGCCTCGTTCTCGGCGAGCTGCACCGCCTTGCGAGCGACGTCGTACTCCGACCACCGGCTGCGGCGCGCGATTCCTTCCACGGCATGCCGGTATCGATCCCGCGTCGCGAAATCCATGCGCGAGTAGACGGCGGCAGGATCACCGGCGAGCGTCTTCTCGACGACGCTTTGTGCGCCAACAAACTCCCGCCAATCGTTCGAACTGACGAACCGCAGGCTGTTGATGCTGTTGCCCATCGACACCTGATCGGCAGCCTGGATCTGGCTCTCCTCGCGCACGAGCTGCTCGGAGGACAGCCCGTGATCCGTCAGCCGCTGTTCGAGCCAGCTGTTCGCAAATGCAAAATTGGGATTCTGCCCCTGCAGCTGTCGTGACAGTTCCGAAACGAATGCGCCGGACAGCGGCGGATTCGCGCGCCTCATGTCGGCCAACACCAGCACCAGGTCGGTCGGGTTGCGCTCAACGACCTGTACCATCTGTCGGGCCCAGTCTGCGGCGAGATCCCGATCGCAACGCGCCGCAGCAACTCGCACAGCAACGCGACGGAGGTTCTCAATCAGGGCTAACCGCAGCATTAACGGCAGGGCCCAGAGTTCGCCCAGCTTCAGCGGCGTCACCGATTGATAGGACGCGACAAACGCGTTCAGAATTGCTTCGTCGACGCGACCATCGACGTGCGCGATCAGCTCAATGCACAGCGCATACACGCGCGGCAGTCCCGGCGCGGGACCGTTTGCCAATCGCGGCAGCTCGCGACTGAACGACGGCGGCAGTAATCGGCGGATCGCGCGAATCTGCTCTTCGACGACGTAGAAGTTGTCGAGGAGCCATTCGGCGGCGGGCTCGATATGCTGGTTCCGGGCCGCCGCCAGTGCGACCTGGTCGTACGTTCTCAACAACTCGCGTTGATTCTGCTGCAGCCGCGGCAGCATCTGGTCGCGACCACGGCGCGGATCAATTCGATGTGTCCCCGCGATCTCCCTCGCAAAGCGTTCGAGCTGGTCCAGACTGAACAGTTCCCCGCGGAGGGGCTGTTCGGAGGCCACCTGAGGCTCGAGCTGCTTCGTCGAATGACCGCGCCGGAAGAACCTCCATCTCGACGGCGGTTGTCCAACCGGACTATCAACTGGAGCGGCTCCATTTGAGCGTTCACGCGAGAGGTCTGGGAACAAGCTCATGTACTCGTGAGTCGACGCTTCGGCGCGCGTCTGCCATATCCGGCATGTATGGCGCCCCGATGACATTTCAGGAACCGCGATGTCCAATTCGGAAGTGGATTATCCTGCGGTTGCCTTGCCGGGCGCATCGGGGTTTTTCCTACCCAGTGGCTGTCTCTCACGAGTCAGCCGGCGCC
>JAEUIG010000803.1 GCA_016795125.1 Planctomycetaceae bacterium
CGGCCTCGGCGTTTTCGGCGGGTGGCGACTGGCGGGCGCGGATGATCGCCTGCAGGGTGGGAGAGCCAGCCAGGGTCAACACGTCTTCACGGACGGCGGAAAAGTGCCCCAGCAGTTCTTTGCCGCGCAGATTGGTTTCGTCGGCGAGATCGACGATTTCGTGGTCTTTGAGCAGGCCCGAGGAGATTCGATGGGCCGTGACGCCGACGATGCCGGCCGCGACCGCCACCAGAATCGACGCCAGGAGGCCGATCTTGTAGGCGATGCGAATCTTCATGCTCGTCTCGTTCGCGGTGGCAACGTCCGATCAGGATGCCGACTGGCGGATTGCGGCATCCACGGAGGCTTCCGGCTCAAGCGCGACTTCGCCTGCGCCTCTTTCCTGCAGGCCGTCTCGATTCGACCTCAGGCACCACATCAGGGTCTTGATCTGGAAGGGGGTCAGCTTGGGGAACACCGAGCGGACGCGGGCAACGAGCCCGGTGATGTGCGGACATGCGAAGCTGGTCCCCGTAAACCAGCGGTACTTGCCTCCCGGACTGGGGGCGTACACGTAGATGCCGTTGGCGACGATCTCCACCGGCTGGCCGGCGCGAAAGTGGAACGACAGCGGATCCTTGAAGGACTGGTTGTCGACGGCGATCAGCGAAGCGAACTGGGCCGGGTAGCTCACCTGGCGGCTGTTGTTCGCGGCTGCAATCAGGATCGTGCCTTTGAAGTACGCCTCGTCGACGAGTTCCTGGAGCACGGACACCTGCTGCTTCTGCACGGTGCCCAGGCTGAGATTGACGAGGTCGAACCCCTCCCGGATCGCCCACCGCAGGCCGTGAATCAGCTGTTCGACGGTCCCGGAGGAGCTGCGGCCGATGACCCGCATGCTGTGCAGTTCGGCCTCCGGGGCCAGCTGGTGAATGATGCCGGCGCAGGCGGTGCCGTGGCCGACGAGATCGCCGTCGGACACCGGGCGGTATGTGAACGTGCGGCCCTGCGGCGCGACCTCGTGACAACTGACGACCGAGCCTTCCAGCGCCGGGTGCGTGGCTTCGACGCCGGTATCGAGAATTGCGACGCGCACACCCTTGCCGGTGCCATGGCGGACGTGCTCCCAGACGCGGCTGGTGTCAATCAAGTCGTCGATGTTGAACATCGGGCGGCCCTCGACGCAATCCGTTTCCATGTGCACATCCACGGCCGCAATTGCGGCGGCTCTCCGTCAAATCTCACTCCGTACGCCTCGCGCGCCGCCGCGCGACGACAACACGGCCAGCAGATCGGCCGCGAGGTCCTGATCGTTGTCGGACAACCGTTCGAGCGCGAGCATGGCCCGCGCGAGCGGGGCCGAATCCAGCAGGTCCCGGTCTTCAAACTGGGGAGTCGAGCCGTGCTCGGAATCCATGTCGGCGAAGCGCTCCGCCGCCGCGAGCACATCGGCCGCCAGCAGCCGTTCCTGCACGCAGACGCGCGAGTAGTAGCGCAGTCCGGCGGCCGCCAGGTCGGTCAGCCGTGAACTCCAGGCGATCTCGGCGGGACCAAACGGCTCGGCCGGCTGACCGTCCGGGCGATTGACGAATGTCGCCACGCCGAGAATCTCCTCGCGATCGAGCACCGGGGTCGCAAGGTAAATGTTCGTTGACAGCCCGGTCTTCTGATCGACCTCGGGATAGAAGTCCTCGGGATTGGCGACGGCGATCATCTGTCCGGTCGTGAACACGCAGCCGGCGATGCTGCGGTCGATCGGCACGCGACACTGCTTGACGATTTCGGCGATGCCGGGGCGCGAGTTGACGGAGACCAGGAACTTCAGGTGGTCGCCGTCCGGTTCCGGCACCATGAGCGCGGCTTCGGCGCAGTTCATCACGCGCCGCCCCTGGTCGAGCAGTGCTTCGAGATTGTCGAGCACGTGATCGGACAACCGGCCGAAGCGGTCGGTCATCAGTTCCAGCAGGTCCGACCACTCGGGAGGGAACGTATCCGCTTTCATAGTCGCACCGGGGTTGCTGAAGGGGCCGGTTTCCCGGCAGCCTCATCACAAACTCATTAGACACGACGCCGGAAACGACTGGCAATCGTGCGCCACCCGGCAGACGCGACAACGGCGAAATCTTCGGCGAACGCATCAAATCCGCTGCACGCGACAGGTCGCGTGCAGCCCTCACGACCGTCAGGCATTACCAGGAGTTCTGGGCGGCCCAGGCGCGCCATTCCACGCGCTTCAGGTCCTCCTCCAAATCCTTCTGGACCTTGATGGTCTCCGGCCACTTGATCGCCATCCGCTTCAGCCGATCCTGGTTGCACCCCTCCCATCGACTTTTCCAGTCGGGAGTCATGGGGTAATCCTTCAGCACGAGGTTGGAATCCGCCGCGACCTGCTGACGGAAGTTCACGTCCGTGATTTGCCGCATAATCGCGCGCTGGAAACTCCGCAGGTTGGCGACCGCGGGGTCGAGCGCGTTGATGGCCCGGGAGGGCGCTTCGTCGGCGGCGGTCGGCGCGGGAGTGGTCGCCGCCGCAGTGGGAGGAGTTGCGGGACGGTGCTTGAAGAAGATGTCGCGGGCCTTGCGGATGTCGGACATGATCCCCTGTTCGAACGGGTGATAACCGGTGTCCCGTTCCAGGAAGATCGACTGCGCGTTGGTGTGGTCCAGCGCGGCATGCACCAGGTCCCAGACCGGCTCCATGACCGTCGCACTGTGGCTGTCGAGCCAGATGCCGTTGACGAATTTCCCGCCGGCGATGTGCAGCTGATTAATGCGGTCGCCGGGCAGCTTGCGGATGTAGGTGATCGGGTCGTACCCGTGGTTGTGGGCGTTGTTGAAGACGTTGGTGGCGTCGAGCAGGATGGAGCAGTCGGTGCGGCGCGTCATCTCGGTGATGAAGTCGGCTTCATCGAGGGAGCAACCGGCGGGGACGAACAGGTAGCTGACGTTCTCGAGTGCAAACGGCCGGCCGAGGATGGCGCGGGCGGCGTTGTATTTCCGCTCGAGCCAGTTCAACGATTCGGCTTCAAACGGCATGGCGATGAAGGACCGGGTGTCGCAGCCGTCGATGCGGTGGAACGCCAGGTGCTCGCTGAACTCGTCGATGCCGTATTCGTCGAGGAACCTGCGGGTGGCGTGCAGGTAGGCGTCGTCGTGCGGCTCAACCGACCCGATCGACATGTTGATGCCGTGCGCGACGACCGCGAATGTCGCGATCAGTTCCCGCAGATAGCGGGTGTCGGGATCCTGCACGAGCCGCCAGTACCGCTCCAGGTAATCGACGGTGGCGACTTCCATCACGTCGAATTCCTGGCGGAACTGCATGATGTCGTGGTGAACTTCGGGCCGGTAGGCCAGTCCCACGCCGTAGGGTTGTCTCGTGGCAGGCATCGTGATTATCTCCCGGGCAGGTCGCCCTGTTAGTAGGGCACTCGCTCCGCGAGTGCCGTGAGTTGATGATGCTCTCTCCAAACGTCTCGCGGAGCGCGACGTCTACGATCCGACCGCCTGCATCTCCCACAATTCCCGGTACAGGCCGGGCTTCGTCGACAGGTCGCGATGGGTCCCTGTTTCCAAAACGGTCCCCTGGTCGACCACGACGATGTGGTCGGCATTGCTGATCGTGTACAGCGAGTGCGTAATCACGATTCGTGTCCGGTCGGAAAAGCACTCGTGGACCGTTCGATCGATGATCCGCGCCGATTTGACGTCGATGTTCGCCGTGTACTCGTCGCAGACGACCACCTGCGGGTCCTGGATGAGCAGTCGGCCGAGCGCGATCCGCTGCCGTTCACCCCCGGAGAGTCTGGCCCCCATGTGGCCGGCCATGGCCTCCAGTCCCCCTTCGGCCTCGCGGCTGCGAACGACTTCGCCCAGGCGGGCCGTCACGACCGCCTGCGCGAGGACCGAATCGATGTTGTGCTCGTCGACCGCCGCCATCAACAGGTTGTCGCGCAGCGACTGGTTGAAGATGAACGGATTCTGGGGAATGTAGCCGACCAGCCGGCGCAGCTGGGCGAGCGAGATGTCATTGAGCGGACAGTCGTTGACGAGGATGCGGCCTTCCGTCGGTTCCATCAGCTTGACCAGCATCATGAAGATGGTGGTCTTGCCCGCTCCGCTCTGTCCGACGATCGCCGTGAATTTTCCGCCGGGGATTTCAAAGTTCATGTTCCGCAGCACCCATCGGCCGCCCAGCTGGATGCCGACGTTGTCGAACCGGATGGAACGGACAGGAAGCTCGACGGTAGCGTGGAGCGTGTCGATGCGCGGTGGCGGCACTGGACCCGGGCCGGGACCAGCGGCCGGGCCGGCGCCGGGCAGCGGGTCGAGGAGGCGGCGGACTTCACGGATGGACGGCGTCGCCCGCGCGAGCAGCGACGTGGAGCGGGTCATCATGGTGAGGACCGACAGCGTCTGCCCGAGCATGCCGACATAGGAGACGACTTCGCCGATGCCAGCAACGGTGTCCAGCCGGCGGACGGCCAGGAAGTAGGGGACGACGGTCAGAATTCCGGAGACGACCGTGGGAATCGTTCCGGCCTGGTGGGCGTAGCGGCCGGCCCGCACGCACGTCTCTTCGGTATCTCGGGCGACGCGCTCGAACCGCTGATAGAAGCGGTCGAACCGGCCCGAGACCTGGATGTCCCGGAAACCGCCGACGGCCTCGACCATCTGGTCGATGTTCTCTTCGTTGAGCTGCTGGATTCGTCGCGCCTGTTCTTCGACGCGCCGATTGAGGCGACGGATAAACGGGCCGACGACCAGGAACACGCCGACGAGAATCAACGTGAGGACCGGCTCCATCCAGAGCATGGCGACGACCAGCACCGACACGCGGATGACCTGCGTGAGCAGCTGGGTGAGCGTCATGCGGTACAGGTCGCGGATCTGTTCGACGTCGCGGACGATCCGCTGCACAAACTGCCCTGCGCCGCGGGCGACGATGGCGCCCATGTTCGCGCGTTCCAGCTTGGAAAAGATCTCCAGCCGCATGACGCGGGCGAGATACTCCCCCATGCGATTGGAGCAATACCCTTCGACCAGCGACAGGAGGCCCGAGGCGATCGTGGCGACCGTCATCAGGACCAGAAATTTCCACAGGTGCGGCTTGTCGTCGAAATGCCGGGTGAGCTGCTGAGGCGCGAACATGACCGGCAGCAGCAGCACATACGAGGCGAGGCTCGACAGCACGATGAGGACGAGCAGCCAGCGCACCGGTCGCACAAAGCGGAGGAAGTAGCCGGCCTCCTGCAACTGGGTCCAGAAGTTTGTCGGACCGATGCCGGGTCCCGGTCCCATGCCTGGTCCGCCGCCGCCGGGGCCGCGCGGGAGCGGTCCCCCCGCAGGAGTTCCGGGTGCAGCAGGCAGCATCGGATTGGCGGCGGGAGAATTCATCAAACAGCTTCAGATTGCCGCATGTAGGCGTCTCGCTCCGCGAGACGCTCGAATAAAGCCTCCGCACTTCAAGGCACTCGCGGAGCGAGTGCCCTACATCCAGGTCCGCCCTGGGCGGAGCAGAGACTCCGCCCAGGGCAAAGGAACCTGACGACAGACTCCTTAGAAGAAGCAGTGATGACAGTGATGGCAGTTGTGGCAGCGATGACAACGGTGGCAGTGATGGCAGTGGTGACCACCGTGACCGCCATGACCATACGGTTCCACTTCGGACTCACACGCCTGTCCGGCAGTCGCGGCGGGTGCGCCTCCGACCTGGGCAAAGCCTCCGCGGCGAGCGCCGCCATAGACATTGATCAGAACCTGCGGAGCGGGTCCTCCCCGCCCTCTCGGACCCGGTCCACGACCCGGACCACCTTCCGGCGCCCCGCCTGCCTCTGTCAACCGCTGCTTGACCTGGTCGGCGGGAATCTCCAGGGATCCGAGCTGGCTGTCCGGCACGTCGTAAAACTTGCCGTCAGCGCTTTTCAGTATTGCCATGGTGCAGTTCCTTTCCAAAGCCCCTGTCGGAAACGCTTAGTCGCACACGCGGCGACTGTCACCAACATCCTCATCAACCGCAGGCCCGAAGCTCGGCAGTAAAGCCGGTCGCTGCCGGCGTCGCACTCCACGGATGTTGAATCACGATTCACCTGAAACTGGACGACCGAACGGATGCCGAGAGACAACGACCCCGTGGACCACCCGTGATGGAGCCGCCGAAATCTGGCAGTGAGCTGGGAGTGGCCCCGCGTCGCGACGAAATGCGCTGAATTCTGGACGGAAATCTGTGACTGAGTGGTCGTCGTGACCGTGCGGCCGAACTGCCGGCGTCTGTGGCTTGCCGGCAACGCGATCGCTGCTGAAGTGCAGAGGAGATTACCATCGTACCGCCGACTTTCGGGCAACGCAAAGCGGCACGCGGGGAATCGACGGGCCGCGGTGATTGTTCTTTCGCCGACAATGACGCCCTCGGAACGGTCTGCATGATGACTCTGAGATCGAATCGATCAGGGATGTTCAAGTTTCGTGAATGCTCAATGAAAACACCGTGATGGTGGGCAGTCTCAGGTAAACGCCAACAGTCCCAGTCGTCCGAGCAGCATGGCCAGCTGCTTGAGTTCGTTACGGTCAATCGAGGGATGCGTGCTGCACCACCGGTCGAACGTGGTCGGTCCGCTGAGGTG
>JAEUIG010000833.1 GCA_016795125.1 Planctomycetaceae bacterium
CGGGACCAAAGCAGGCCAGCAGACCGACCACGGTCAACACAGCGCAACACTTCCGTACGGACGGTGACATGAACTTACTCCTCGTGGTCGTGCGCAGTGAGAGGGTGGTTCGTTACTCGGCTGCCGCCGTCTGCGGAGCAGGTGCGCGGCGCGTCAGCGTGATCTCGCCGTCCGGTTGAACTTCTCCGTCCGTGATCCGGTCGCGGGTGCTGACGATGATGTGGTCGTGATCCACGACGGTGTAAATCCGCGTCGCGGACGCCGTTTTCCCATCGGCGCTCACGCCGCTGGCTTTCGCGATCCAGACTCCGTCCCCCGGAGTCCAGACCGCTTCCCCGAACCCGCCGTTGGAGTCGAAAATCCAGGCGCGGATCGTGCTCGACTGCGGGTCCCAGCCGATGCGCTGCGTGCCGCGCGTGGTGATCGCGCCGTCCTGCACGACCTCAAAATCGTTGAGCAGATACGCCTTGTTGTCGTCCCAGTGGGAATTGAACTGGACGACCGACTCGGCTCCCTCGGAAATCCATTCGCCGATCAGCCATTCCACGTCCCGCAGCCGGTCGTAATTGGAGATAACTTCGCGATCGACTGAGCGGGAGGAAATGATCCGCCACAGATTGTCCTTGCGGAGGTGCACGGCGACATAGCGGCTGCGGGCGGTCAAAGTTTCGCCATCCGGAAACTCTTCGACGGCCCCTTCCTCGACGGCGACGTCCGACGTGATGAACCGCAGAGAGTCGATCGTCAGGCTGATTGCCGCCATGGGCGACGCGGCAAATTCGTCTGCGTAGGCCTGCTGAATCGCGTCGCGGCCCTCGACCCGTTGTCCTGTCTGATCCTCCATGCGGGCGTTCGGACCAAACAGCGCCGCCACCCCCTCGGCGTTGTGGGCGTTATACGCTTCGACAAACTGCATCGCCGCCTGCCGGACGGCCTCTTCGTCGGCGGGAGTGCCGACCGCCTCCTGTGCGATCAGCATGCGGCTGGAAACGAGCGCCAGCAGGATGAGCCGACAACTGCAACGTATGAACAGGTGCGTCATGGCGGTACCGGAGACAGGTGCGGCGAGGTGAGACAAGACCGTGGTTCGCCTGCCACGATGATCCGATTCTGCGACGTTGAAGTCAATTGTGGGGCAGATTCGATGGACCTGCCTGAGTGTGCTCCGTATACTTTGCGACCCGAAACCACGTATTTCCCTGCAGACTGGAAGCGAGACACATCTATGGCCAAGAACAACCGCAAGCTCACGAAGGCCAACCACGGCAAGCGCCCGGCGAGCGCCATGGCGCGCCGCGCGAAGCGCGCACACATCAAGACCGGCCGGTAGCGTCCCTGCAGCAGGGCGCGGTCGGGGACAAAGGGAGTCGCAATCTCGTGTGCGACGAGAGTCGGCCGCGCGCTCGCCGGTTCACTCGCCCGCAGGCTGAATCGGCGGTTCCGACATGATGAGGGCCAGTGCGGCCCAGGCGGTGGTGGAGATCATCTGCGGATAGCTCTCCTGTCCGGGCGGGCGCGTCGTCGCCGGCCATGATCCGCCTGGCAGCTGTGTCGCGAGCAGGAACTCGCGACCTCGCGCGATCAGCTGCCGCGTGTCGGCGGTTGCCGGCAGTTGCTGCAAGGCCAGCACGACGACCGCCGTATCGAACGGCTCCGGCGCGCCGATGCGATATGGTCCCCAACCACCGCGATCGGACTGCGCGCCGCGGATGAGTTCGAGCCGATCTGCAATGCTGACCTGTGCCTCGGCGTCGTCGGCTCCCGCCAGTCCCCACAGCACGGCTGCCGCATCGAGTACGGTGCGCGGCTCCGCCCGACGGAGCCAGTTCTCTGCGGCCGCGATGTTCGCGGCGAACTGTGCACGGTCGGCCTGGATCAGAATGTTGCGCGTGGTGACGGTCATGAGCGCCCGACCGTAACCGACGGGGGAGCCGATCTGTCCCTCCGCTTCGAACGCCCACGAACCATCGTCAAACTGCAGGTCGGCAAGCACCTTTGCAGCGTGCAGGAGTGAGGCCGTTGCAGCGAATTCCGAATCCGCCAGCGCCGCCAGAGCGCCGCTGAACTGCACGTTGACCAGGCGGCGGTCGCCGTAGTCCGGGTTGCCGCCGGTCGTCTCCCACTGTTCGGGATGCAGCAGCCAGTTGCGGGTCTCCGTCAGCGAGTCATCGGGAACGTCCCAGCCGCGCAGCCGCGCGACGAGCAGGGCGCGAGCACCATCGCCATTGTTGTGGCAGGAGAAGCACCGATTCTGCTGCGGCCAGTCCGGCACTTCGTTCGCGAGGAAAGCGATTGCACGCCGGGTACCGTCGGTGGGATGTGGCTCGTCATCCGCAATGGCCCGGGTTGCCACGACGATCATCAGCCCGGCCGCGACGACAAGCGCCCGACAGATCGCCGACCCGTCGAAGTCTGGCGTCACACGAGCGTCCATCCGCGGCGGTACTCGCGCTTGATGAGCGGATCGGCTTCCGGCGCGTTGGTCGCGCGCAGGTGTTCGGCATCCCATTCGATCGTCTGGCCGAGGCGATACGCCACGTTGCCCAGGTGATTGGCTTCGGTCAACCAGCCGGAGTATTCGAAATCGGCTGATGTCGGTGCGCCCGATTTGCAGGCGGCGACCCATTCGGCCTGGTGTCCGGGGGAGCGGGGAATGGTCGGGTCCGGCTGCCGGAACCCGGCGAACCTGTCCTCCGGCAAAAGGACATGCCGACCATAGTCGGCCAGCAACATGCCGTCGCTGCCGATGAACAGGCAGGCGTCGGACCACTGCGGGATGCCGCCGTCGGTCCAGATCTGCGGCTTCATGACGCCTTGATACCATGTCATCGTGACGGGCGGCATGGAGTCACGCGGTCCGTATTCGTAGGTCGCACTCATACTGGCGGGAGCCAACTCCGGATGCGGCGGCGGTCCATCT